>DAORUA010000600.1:0-1992 GCA_035432945.1 Vicinamibacteria bacterium
TCCACCGGCTCGCTCGTGCCCGAGACCATGATGGTCCCGTCGATCTGCGCGAGGGCGGCCTTCGCGGCCGCGGTGGGATCAGGCCCCGCCGTCTGCGTGAACGCGGCGGCGGGAAGCAGGACGGCGAGGAGAACGGCCGGGAGGATGGCTTGTCTCATCCCCGGAGTTTCGCAGAGATGGCGGTGGCTACACGCGGGCGAGGACCCGGCCGGCGAGTTCGAGAAGGCGCTCCTCGCCGATCGGCTCCTCCGTGAGGAGAGGGTTAACGAATAGCGACCCTCGGCGTCGAGGCCGGGCGCTGACCTCGCTCGGGGGCGAAAACGGATCCATGCACACCTCATTGTGACCATGGTCTCCGACCATAGTACGATTTGCCCATGGATCAGATGGCCGTCTCGAAGTTCAAGGCCACTTGCCTTGCCGCCCTCGATCGGGTTCGGCGCACCGGTCGCCCGCTGCGCGTGACGCGGTTCGGAAAGCCGCTTGCCGATGTGGTTCCTCCGCAGGCTGCGCCCCGGGGTCCCGGGTGGCTGGGCGCCATGAAGGATCGTGGCCGGGTGACGGGGGATCTGGTGAGTCCGGTTTCGGACCCCGCTGAATGGGATGCGCTCTCATGAAGCTCCTGCTGGACACCCACATCTGGCTGTGGAGCCTGCTCGAGCCCGAGCGTCTGTCGGAGAAGGTCGCGGGAGTCCTCTCCACGGACAGCACCGAGCGCTGGCTGTCGCCGTTGAGCATCTGGGAGGCGATGCTCCTGATCGAACGCAAGCGCCTTGACGTGGATCGCCCGGGCGAAAGCTGGGTGAGGGAGGCGCTGGAACGCGCCCCCGTCCTGGAAGCCCCGCTCAATGGCGAGGTGGTTCTCGCCAGCCGTCGTCTCAAGACTCGACACCGTGACCCGGTCGATCGATTCCTGGTAGCCACGGCTCAGGTGTTCGATCTCACCCTGGTGACTGCGGACGCCACGCTTCTGACCCTCAAAGACGTCGATTTGTTGCCGAACGGTGCGAAGGGAGCGGGCCGGTCGAAATCAGGAAAGCGGTGAGACTCGACCTGGTCACGGCCGCCGGTGGACGCGACCGTCCCTCAGATGCGAGCCGCGAGCCGCCAGCAGCTCCGGCATCGCGGCCCGGAGAGCCTCGATGTGCCCGGGGCCGGTGCCGCAGCATCCGCCGAGCAGACGCGCGCCCGCGGCGACCCAGGAGGAGGCCGCGGTAGCCAGAGCCGCGGGCGATATGACGTCCACGAAGTTCCAGTTCGGCTTGGTGAAGTGCCCGGACTCGGGGTACACGCCGACCGGTCCCGACCACCGTCGCCGCACCAGTTCAATAGCATGGGGAATGGCTTCGATCTCGCTGTGCATGATGTTGACCACGGTCGGTCCCATCGGGATGAGAGCGTCCAGCACCGTGACCAGCTCCAGGTCGGGGTAGTCGAAGCTCACGATCCGGCCGTCCTCTGTCTTCCTGCAGGCGACTCCCAGCCAGACGGGGAGCCCGGTCTCCTTTGCCGCCTGCATCGCGCGGGACGCGTGGCTCGTTTCGACGATCATCTCCAGAGCGATCAGGTCGACCCCCGCGTCCGACAGCAGGCCGGCTGCTTCCCGGTAGGCCTCGAGTTCCCTTTCGGGATCGAGGAAAGCGTCTTGATCGAAGCCGGGCGGCTCCGTCGAAATCGAACCGGCCACGGCCACCCCTGGTTCGGCGGCGTTCTCGCGGGCCTGCTTCGCGAGCCGGACTGCGCCGCGGTGGACCTCTTCCACCTGGTCGCCGTACCCCGCGGGTTCGAGCATCTGCCGAGTCGATCCGAAGGTGTTGGTGATGATCACCCTCGCCCCGGCGCGAATGTAGTCTTGGTGGGCTTCACGGACGACGTCCGGATGGGTGAGCACGGCAGCCCCGCTCCAGGCGACCTTGTGCATCGGCACGCCGCGCCGCTGCAGCTCGGTGCCCATGGCCCCGTCGATCAGGAGAATCCGGTCCGCTTCGAGCT
>DAORUA010000601.1:0-1988 GCA_035432945.1 Vicinamibacteria bacterium
CCCGGCTCGAGGGTCTCGAGGAAGAGCGCCACCGCGTCGGCGTCCAGGGTCAGCGGGACCAGCGGATAGGCCTCGCCCTCGAAGGCGACCAGCGAAAAGCGGTCGCCCGCGAGCCGCGACATCAGCGCGGAGAGGGACTGCCTGGCGAGGAAGAAGCGATTGGGAGACACGTCCTCGACCGACATCGAGAGGGAGGTGTCGAGCACGAGGGCGACATCGACGCCCGTCCGCTCCACCCTCTCCCTCACGATGCCCCACTGCGGCCGCGCGAGAGCGAGGACGAGGAACACCGCGCCCGCGAAGAGAAAGACCGCGCGCAGGGTCTCCACCCGGGCCGGGAAGCGTCGGCCGATCCGTTCGAACATCGAGGCGGTGACCATCGCGTCCATTCTTTCGCGATCGGCGCGGCGGATCCTGCCGCCGAGGAAGGCGAGGGCCGGGATCAGCAGCAGGGCGACGAGCCAGAGCGGGGAGGCGAGGGTCATCGGATCAGGCGGGAAGGACGCGCAGGCCGCGCGCCCACAGGATGGAGGCGAGGACGAGGAGCGCCGCGGCCGCGTTCAGGAAGGGAGGAAAGAGTTCCTGGAACCGGCGGAACGAAACGCTCTTGAGGCGGGTGGTTTCCAGGGCGTCGATGCGGGCGAAGATGTCGCGGAAGCTCGTCTCGTCGGTGGCGGAGAAGAAGGCGCCGCCCGTCCGCTCCGCGATGCGCTTCAGGAGGTCTTCGTCGATCGGGACCTCCATGTTCACGGTTCTCTGCACCACGCGGCCGGTGAAGGGATCCTGGGCGCGCACGGGGATGGGGGCGATGCCGCCCTTGCCCACGCCCACGGTGTAGATCTTGACCTCCATGGCCTTCGCGATGTCGGTGGCGGTGTCGGGATCGATCTCGCCGCTGTTGTTGGCGCCGTCGGTGACGAGGACGACCACCTTGGTCTTGGACTCGGACTTGCTCAGGCGGGAGAGCGACGTGGCGAGGCCGGAGCCGATGGCGGTGCCGTCGGGCAGGCGGTCGAGGGCCACGTCTTCGAGTTGGCGAAGGAGAAGAGCCTGGTCGGTGGTGGCGGGCGACTGGGTGATGGCTCGTCCGGCGAAGATGACGAGGCCGACGCGGTCTCGCGTGCGCTTGCGGATGAAGTCGGCGACCACCGACTTCGCGACGGCGAGGCGGTTGTCGGGCTGGAAGTCCATGGCGGCCATCGAGCCGGAGACATCGAGCGCCACCACGATGTCGACGCCCTCGGTGGTGAGCTGGTCGCGCCCGAGGCCCTTTTGCGGCCGGGCCAGGGCGATCACGATGAGGGTGAGGGCGAGGGTGGCGAGCCAGAGGGGCAGCGAGCGGAATCTCGCCCGGAGGCTGCGCGGCAGGCCGCGGGCCATGGAGGCGCGCGGGAGCGCGAGGGCGGGCTGCAGCGTCTCGAGGCGGCGCAGGAGCAGGGCCAGGAGGAGGGGCAGGGGCAGCAGGAGCAGCATCCAGGGGGCCTGGAACTGAAGGGCGGCGAAGCTCATGCCGTCTTCCTGCGGTCGGGCTGGCGCGCCTGCATGTCCAGCTCGGCCCGGCGCAGGCGGTCGATGCGGCCCACGATCTCCCGCACGAGTTGAATCTGGCGCTCCGCGTTGCTGGCATCGGACGACCCGCCGAATTTCACGAGGTCGGCCGAGGTCACGAGATCGCGCAGCGCCACCGCGTGCGGCGACGTCCACGAGTGGGTCTTGACGAAGGCGAGCGTCTCGGTCGAGGTCATTTCGAGGACGGGAGCTTCGAGTCGCCTTTCGAGGTACTGCTTGAGGATCTGGACGAGCTGAATGTAGAAAACCTTTGGTTCGAGGGCGGCGCGCGCGGTGGCGAGTCTGTCGAGTGCTGTGAGCGCTTCCTCCTCGGGCGAGATCGCGGGCGTCACCTTTGGATCGACGGGCTTCTTGGGGAATCGGACGCGGCGGACGAGAGCGATCAGGGCGGCGATGAGGAGGAGGCCGGCGAGAGTGCT
>DAORUA010000602.1:0-1974 GCA_035432945.1 Vicinamibacteria bacterium
CCGCTCAAGCCGGACTCGTTCGATTCGGACATCGCGATCCTGCAAGCCGCGCTCAACGGCTGAGACCCGCGCCGGCGCAAGCCGGTTGGTAGTGCCACGTGTTACATTCCCCTCAGAAGGCACAAGGGAGGCATGTGATGAACAAGGGACTGCGCGCGAGCTTCACGCTCGCCGTGTTTGGAATGGGGATGATGCAGGGTCCGACCACGGATCCGCGGCCGCGCCTGACCGCGGTGGCCGCGACCAGCCGGGCCGCCCTGAGCGAATGGGACCAGAGGATCGGCGCGCTCACCGGAAGAGGCGAGCTGCGGGTCAGGAGCACCATCGAGGACACCATGCTCGCGGGGCGGACGCACACGCGCTTCGAGCAGCTCCACAAGGGAGTCCCCGTCTGGGGCGGCGAGATCGTGAGGCAGGACGATGCCGCCGGCACCCTCACCGTCTTCGGCAACCTGTATGAAGGCATCGACGTCGAGACCCGGCCCACTCTCTCCGAAGCGGCGGCCCGCCGGACCCTCGAGGCCTCCCATCCGGGCGGCCGCATCTTCCCCGACGAGGTGGACCTGATGATCCTTCCCCTCACCGAAGGCGACGCGGTCACCTACGTCCTCGCCTGGCGCGCCCAGGTCCTGACCGGTACGGATGCCCGGGTGGTCTTCGTGGACGCGCAGACCGGCGCCGTCCGCCTCGACTACACCGACCGGGACACCCAGTCCTCGGTCGGCAAGGGCACGGGCGTCCTCGGCGACAGCAAGAAGATCAGCGTCTCGAACGCGAGCGGCGCCTACCAGGCGAAGGACGCGCTCCGCCCTCCCGCGCTCTCCACCCTGGACATGAAGGGCGATCCCCTGCGGGCCGACCGGATCCTGGTGCCCGGCTTCCCCGGAAATATACCGACCAGCGACTACGCGACCGACACCGACAACGAGTGGACGGACGGAGGGGTGGTGGATGCCCACGTCTACACCGGCTTCACCTACGACTACTACTTCAAGCGCTTCGGCCGACGCGGGCTCAACAACAACAACACCCCGGTCACGAGTTTCACGAACCTGGTGAAGCGCGAGGACCTGTTCCGCAACTTGGCTCTGTACGGAAACGACATTCTCAACTACTACGCGAACGCCTTCTACTACCATCCGGGCGTAATGGTTTATGGCGTGGGCATGCCCGCGGGCGTCCCTCTTGGCGGACAGAACTTCAACAACTTCGCGGGTGCCCTTGACATCGTCGGTCACGAACTGACCCACGGAGTCACCCGCTTTACGTCGAACCTCATCTACTTGAACGAATCGGGGGCGCTCAACGAGGCCTTCTCCGACATGATGGGCACCGGCGTCGAGTTCTTCTTCCAGCCCGCGGGAAGCGGCTCGATGCAGGCCGAATACCTGGCCGGCGAGGACATCGTCACGGGGACGGCCGCGTTCCCGCTGAACGGAATCCGCTCGATGCAGAACCCGCAGCTCTACGGCGATCCCGATCACTACTCGATCCGCTACACCGGCGCGGAGGACAACGGAGGCGTTCACATCAACTCCGGCATCGCCAACAACGCCTTCTACCTCGCCATCGAAGGCGGCACCCACCGCCTGGGCGCCCGGGTCACCGGCGTGGGGGCCGCGAACCGCGAGCAGATCGAACGCGTCTTCTACCGTGGCTTCACCGCGTTCCTGGTGCCCACGAGCAACTTCGCCGCCGCCCGCGTCGCCACCATCCAGGCCGCGAGGGAACTGTATCCGACGAACCCGGCCGTGGAGGCCGCGATCGCGCAAGCCTGGACCGCGGTGGGGGTGAACTAGTGAAGAACCTGAATGGAAGAACGACGTTCGCCCTCGGCCTCGCGCTGTTCGCGGGAAGTCTCGCGAACGCCCAGGACCGCCAGCCCGTTTCCGGCGTCACCGGCAGCCCCGCGCAGGGCGACAGCCGGATCGAAGTGGGCCTCAGTTTCGCCCAGACTCTCGGGTCGACGACCTT
>DAORUA010000603.1:0-1972 GCA_035432945.1 Vicinamibacteria bacterium
AGGGCATGCGCCAGAGGATCAAGCTCGCGCAGTCGCTCGCGCACCGGCCCGAGGTTCTGTTCCTCGACGAGCCCCTCACCGGCATGGACCCGCAGAATCGCAAGCGCATCTCCGACCTGATGCGGCGGCTCGGGGAGGACGGCCGGACCGTGCTGGTCTCCACCCATATCCTGCACGAACTCGAGCAGGTCACGCGCCGCGTTCTCCTGATCCACAATGGCCGGGTGTTGGCCGAAGGCGACCTCGGCGAAATCCGCGATCTCCTCGACCGCCATCCCCGCTCGGTGCGCATCAAGGCCGCGGACACCCGGGGGCTCGCGCGCGAGCTCGTGTCCCTGCCCGACCTCGTCTCCCTGAATCTCGAGGACGCGACCGGCCACCTCCTCGCCGAGATCCGGAAACCCGACGCCTTCTTCACGAAGGTCCAGGAGCTGTCCGGCAAGTGCGGGGTCGAGGAGATGTGGGTGACCGACGAGAATCTCGAGTCCGTGTTTTCCTACCTGGTGGCCAAGTGACGACCGAAGCACAGGCGCTCCCCATCCGCCCCTTGTGGCCGGCCGCGAAGGATGTGTTCTTCATCTCCATCGAGCGGATGCTGCCCCGGCCCCGCAGCTTCTGGGTGTTCATACTCCTCGCCCTGCCCGTCTTCTTCGGCGTTCTGCTCAGGATCTACCCGCCGAAGGGCCTCCCCCTCACCGGATTCGAGCTCTACGGGATCGTGGTCGCTCTCTTCTTCATCCGGAACCTGCTGCCCCTGGTGGCCCTGCTCTTCGGATCGGCTCTCATCTCGGATTCCGTGGACTCCAAGACGCTCACCTACTTCCTCACCCGCCCGATCTCGAGGCTCTCGATCTTCCTCGGGGAGTTCATGGCCTACCTCGTCACCGTGCTCACCCTCACCGTGCCCTGCGTGGTCCTCACCTACCTGGTGCTGTGCGTGGGCACGCCCCAGGGCACCGGTTTCGGCGCCACCGACCTGGTTCAGGATCTCGGAGCCTGCGCCCTCACCCTCTTCACCTACGGCGGGGTCTTCGCCCTGCTCGGGGTGAGCCTCAAGCGCCCGCTCATTCCCGGCCTCCTCTTCCTCTTCGTCTGGGAAGGCTTCGTCGCCAATTTCCCGGGAGACGCCCCGAACTACACCCTGACCGCGTACGCGCGCTCTCTCATCCGGCACCGTCCGGCGGAGGAGGGCCTGGCCGAGCTCTTCTCGAAGTTCTTCCCGGTGGGTGAGTCCGTTCTAGTCCTTGGAATCGTTGGAGTTGTGTCCCTGGCCCTGGCCATATGGATCTTTTCCAGACGCGAGTACGTTATCTCCTCATGAGGGCGTGGGAATTGGTCCCTTCAAAGCCGCCCATGCCAGAGTAAGAGCCTTCCAAAAGGGAGTTCCGCCACATGAACCGATCTCGCCGCCTCATCGCTGTCGCCGCCGCCGTCTCCGTTCTGGGCGTCGGTCTGGCTTTCTCGACCCGCCTCACCGGCACGGCGCGCGCTGCCGTGGGCCCGGTCCCGCCCGAGGCCCTGGCCCTTCCGGCCGACAGTTCGGTGGTCATGGGCTTCGATGTGAAGGCCCTCACCGGTTCGCAGTTCTACGCGAAGTTCGGGGGCGAAGGCGAACCCGGCCGCGTGAACGCCCTGGCCGAGATCGAGCGCAAGACCGGCCTCAATCCCGAGCGGGACATCGACACCGTGGTGGTCGCCATCCGCACGAACGCGACCCCGGCCCAGACGGACGGCGTCCGCAAGCACGGCCCCGAGAACGCTCTGGTCTTCGTCACCGGCCGATTCGATGCGGCGCGGCTCGAGTCCTCCATTCCCGAGGCCGGCAAGGCCACCAAGGAGCGCCGGGACGGCGTCACCATCTACCGCGAAGCCACCGGCAAGTCGAACGGCGCGGTCGCCCTGCTCGATGCGGGCATCCTCGTCGCCGGCGACTCGGCCTCGGTCGAGACCTTCCTCGCGAACCGCTCCACCG
>DAORUA010000604.1:0-1965 GCA_035432945.1 Vicinamibacteria bacterium
AGGAAGGCGCCGAGGTCGACCCCGGGAGTGATCACGCGCTCCACGATGGGCTCGATGCGGCGGGCTTCCCACAAGGCTTCGCGGAGTTCCGCTTCGAGGCGGTCCATCGCCTCCTGCTTCGGGCGCACGCCGCCCAGGATGGCGTGGATCGCGCGCAGTTCGCCGCGGTCCTTCCAGTTCACCGAAGCGCCGGCGCGCGAGCGGCGCGACGCGGCGATGGAGACGCTCCCGAGGCCCTGCGGCTCGAAGCCGAGTTCCTCGATGGTGACCTTGAGGTCGAGTCCGAACCCGCGGCCGAGGGTCTGCAGGGTGCGGGCGCCATAGCCCTGGGCGGTCGCGGCCCGAAGGTGGGTGAAGCCGCGGAGCTGGTGGGTGACGCTCTTCCCCGCGGGCAGGCCGAAGGCGGCGATGCTCAGGTCGGAAACCACCGGGGCCAGGGGGTGCCCGCCAAGGTCGGCTTCGACCCCGAAGGTGGGGGGTGCTATCGAGACCGAGCCCTCGTGCGGAAAGCCGAGGCGAAAGTCGTTGGCGCCCTCGAACACGCCGGTGGCCTTCGAGGCGGTGGCGAGGCCGAGGGTGCGCAGGCGCGCGACTTCGCGCGGCGCAAGGCCGGAGACGCCCATGGAGGGACGGAAGCCCACGACCCGCACGCTCCGGGCCCAGGCGCCGAGCACGGGCAGGGCCACGTCGAGGACCAGGCCTTCACGCCCCTGGGCGTCGATCTCGAGCGTCTCGGTCGGGAATGGGCTCACGGGTCTTTCTACAACCTGACGCTTCTCATGGGGGACGGCGGAACGGCTCTTACTTCTAGGTTTCCTTCGAATGACAGCGGCGGCAGCGCGCTTCGTAGGCGTGCGATCCGCCCACCACCACCCGGTCGGTCGAGTGCACGAGACGCTGGGTGCGGTTCGCGGGAGCGCCGCACTGCATGCAGATCGCGAGCATCTTGTCCACGTATTCCGCGGTGGCCATGAGCTGGGGCATGGGCTCGAAGGGACGGCCGAGGTAGTCCTGGTCGAGGCCGGCCACGATCACCCGCACTCCTTTGTCGGCGAGGGCCTGCGCCACCTCGGCGAGGTTCCCGTCGAAGAACTGTCCCTCGTCGATCCCCACCACTTCGGTGTCGGCCTTGAGGCCGCCGAGGATCTCCGCCGCGTGGGACACGATCTCCGACTTGATCCGCATGTCGGAGTGGGACACCACGTGGTCGGCCGCGTAGCGGTCGTCGATCTTCGGCTTGAAGACCTGGACCTTCTGTTTCGCGATCTCCGCGCGCCGCAGCCTGCGGATGAGCTCTTCGCTCTTTCCGCTGAACATGCTGCCGACGATCACTTCGATCGAGCCGGATTCGGGCCTGTGTCGGGGCGGCGCCATGGGTGCCTGGATTCTGCCTGGGGGAAGGATCGGGCGCTACTTCGCGCGCTCGATGTACTTCCCTTCGGTGGTGTCGATCCGGATCACGTCGCCCTCGGAGATGAAGGGGGGCACGTTGACCATGAAGCCGGTCTCCATCTTGGCGGGCTTGCTCTGGTTCGAAACCGAGGCGCCCTTGATCGAGGGCTCGGTCTCGATGACCCGGAGTTCCACGATCATGGGCAACTCGATCCCCACCGGCGTCCCCTCGTACATCTCGATCTTGAGCTTGAGATTCGGCTTGAGGTAGTTCACCGCGTCGCCGAGCACTTCGTCGGAGAGGCCGATCTGCTCGAAGGTCTCGTTGTTCATGAAGTGGTGCATCTCGCCCTCGGAGTAGAGGTACTCCATCTCCGTGTCCTCGAGGTAGGCGCGCTCGGCCATGTCGACGGAGCGGAAGCGATGCTCGAAGATGGCGCCGGTCTTCAGATCCCGGAGCTTCGCCTGGACGAATCCACGCAGGTTGCCGGGGGTCTTGTGGATGGTCTCCACCACGCGAGAAAGGTTCTTCTCGAACATGATGACCATGCCCCGCTTCAGTTGGGTCGCCGC
>DAORUA010000605.1:0-1962 GCA_035432945.1 Vicinamibacteria bacterium
GGTCGCGGGCTGCGACATCGCGCAGGGGTACCTGCTCGGCCGCCCCCTGCCCATCGACGACCTCGGCCTCTAGGAGGCTATCTCAGCGCTCGACGAGAGTGATGCTCAGGGTGAGCGGCTTGCCCTCGCGCAGCACGGACACGCTGACCGTCTGCCCGGCCTTCGCGGTCTTGAGGAAGTCCGAGAAGGTCTGGAGGCTCGCCATCTCGACGGCGTCCAGCTTCATCATCACGTCGCCTTCCTTGAGGCCGCCCTTCTCCGCCGGGGACCCCGGAACGACACCGCCCACACGCACGCCGGGGCCGGTGAAAGCGAAGTCGGGAACGCTGCCGAAGCTCACGCGGCGGCCCTGAGCCTGGTCGCCGCTCGGGGCCGCGGCCGGGGCGGCGGGGGGCGCGCCCGGGGTCCCTGCCTTCGGGATGGTGTTGGTGAGCGGCGTCTCCCGTTCGGCGAGGTACGCGATGCCCTCACGGGCGAACGACGCCACCTTGACCAGGCCCGCGGCGTCGATCTTGTCCGCGGTGTCGGTGGTGCGGTGATAGTCGGCATGCGCGCTGGTGAAGAGCTGGATGGCGGGAACGTTCTTCCGGATGAAGCTCATCTGGTCGGAGGACTGCATGGAGTCGGGGATCAGCCGGTTCTCGACCCCGGTCACGAAACCCGCGCCGCGGAAGATGTGCTGCCACTCGGAAGCGGTCCCGGTGCCGAGCACGGAGATCTTGTCGTTGCCGAGCCGGCCCACGGTGTCGAGGTTGATGACGCCGATGACCTGGTCGAGAGGCATCTTCGGATGCTCGACGTAGTAGGCCGATCCTTTGAGCCCGGCCTCTTCCGCGGAGAAGGCTATGAACATCAGCGTTCTCGAGGGCTGGCCCGCGGCCTTGAGCGCCTTCGCGAGTTCGAGCATCACCGAGACGCCGCTGGCGTTGTCATCGGCACCCGGGTGGACCTTGCCTTCTTCGCCCTTGCGCACGTCCGGCCAGCCGAGGCCGAGATGATCGAAGTGGGCCGAGAGGACGGCGGACTGGTCCTTCCACGCGGCCTTCGTGCCGGGCATGACCCCGATCACGTTCACGGTCTCGACCGGCGTGCCTTGCGGGCCCTTGTCGAGGGTGAACTTCTGGAAGTACGTGCCGTTGTCCCCGCCCGGCTGCAGACCGATGGCCTTGAACCGGTCGGCGATGTACTGGGCCGCGGCCGCGCCCCCCGGGCTCCCCGGACCCCGGCCCTCGAGTTTCGGCGAGGTCAGGAAGTTCACGTGCTCCATGAGCGCTTTCTGCGAGAAGACGGGCGGCAGATCGGCCAGAGCGGCCCGGGCTTTGAGCGCCATGGCCGGGACCGCGGCCGCGCGCGCGCCCGCGGGGCGGAGGTCGACGTGGAGGGGCGAGTCGGCCGGCGACCACTGGCCCTTCAGCACGTTCACCGGCTCCGCGCCGTCGAAGCCGAGGTAGGAGTACTTCCCGTAGTGGGGAAGCTTGCGGCCAAGGCCGGGCATGGCGGTGAGGGGATCGCCGAAGATCCAGCCGATGGCCTTCTCCATGTTCCCGGGATGGCGCTCGGTGAGGATGACCGAATGGCCGGCGAGGGGCATCGACTCGCCGTCGATCTTGATTTCGGCGGCGGTGTCCGCGAGCACCTTCCCGAAGATCGCGGACGCGAACTTGTTGTCGCGCCCGAGCAGCCAGACCGCGCGGTCCTTGGGAAGGGCCGTGACCTCGGTGTCGAGCTTCACGTCAACCACGTGAGAATCGGTCCGCCAACCCTCGACCAGGTCGCGATAGGCCTTCTGGCGGTCGGCGGGGGCCTTCGAAGGCAGCACGGCGAGAATGTGAGGCTCGCCGAAGATCTGACCGATGGAGGGCGGGGTCTCGCGCGGGTCGAGCTTGCGGAAAGTGTCGAACTCGGGATCGAGGTCCAGGGCCAGCGGCTCGCTGTCCGCGGCGAAGGCGAACGAGAACGGTG
>DAORUA010000606.1:0-1960 GCA_035432945.1 Vicinamibacteria bacterium
CGGCCGCGCGGTAACCCCCTCTTGACAGCCGCCCCCCGCAGCCGCGACAATCCGACCCCAATGAACATCGCGAAGTCGCGCGGACGTTTCGTCTTTACCAGCTCCCAGGGAGCGGGTGGAGGCGTCGTCTAGCCACTTCACTAAAACGCCGAGCCGCACTGGCCCGCTTCCTTGACAAGAACCTCAAGGAGCGGGCCTTTCGCTTTTCTGGAGACCTACCCATGGAACTCGATTCGATCCGCGAACGTCTGAGCGCCGCCGACGCGGCCCTCGTGGACGCGCTCGCCGCGCGCCAGCGCCTCGTCTTCGAGGTGGCGCAGGTCAAGGCTCATGGAACCGCGGCGCTGCGCGACGTGAGCCGCGAGGAGGACGTCCTCACCCGCGTGACCGAGCTCGGCCGCGAGAACGGCCTCGATCCCTTTCACGTCACGCGCCTCTTCCGCGAGATCCTCGGCCACTCCCTGCGCACCCAGGAGAGCCTTCTTTCCCCGGGCCGGGCCGCCGGCCTCTCGGTTCTGCGCGTCGGGTACCAGGGCAGCGAAGGGGCGTACAGCTACCTCGCCGGGCTCCGGCACTTCGGAACGGAGTCGCGGGAGGTCTCCTATCGCGGCTACGACGGCTTCGAGATGATGCTCGAGGCCCTCGAGGCCGAGGAGATCGACCGCGCGATCCTGCCTCTCGAGAATTCCACCTCGGGTTCCGTGACCCCCAACTACGACCTGCTCGCGCGCATGAGCGTCGCCATCGTGGGCGAGGAGATCCAGGAGGTCGACCACTGCCTGCTCGCCCTCGAGGACGTGCCGCTCTCGAAAATCCGCCGCGTCTTCTCGCACCCGGTGGCCCTCTCCCAGTGCGGGCGCTTCCTGTCCACACTCTCCGGCTGCGAGGTCGAGGCCTTCACCGACACCGCCATGTCGGCCCGGCGCATCCGGGAGGACGGAGACAAGACCCAGGCCGCGGTGGCGAGCGAGGAGGCGGCGCGGATCCACGGCCTGGTCATCCTGAAGCGCGGGATCGCCGACAACCGCGAGAACTTCACCCGCATGGCCATCGTGGCCCGCCGTCCCGAGCCGTGCGACCTGCGCGTGCCCGCGAAGACCTCGCTGGTGTTCGCGACCCGCCACGAGGAGGGCGCCCTGCTGCGCTGCCTCGCCGTTCTGGCCGAGCACCACCTGAGCCTCACCAAGCTCGAGTCACGGCCGCGCCCGGGAATGCCCTGGGAGTATCTCTTCTACGCGGACTTCGAGGGCAACATGGCGGAGCCCGACGTGGCCGCCGCGGTGCGCGAACTGCAGTCCCGCGCGAGTTTCCTGAAGGTGCTCGGCTCGTACCCCTCGCGAACGTCTCCCGAAGGCCGCCCCGCGGAACCGCGTCCGCGCGCGCGCGTCACCAGCGCCCTGGAGCCGGCTGTCCCTGCGCCGACGCCCGCCCCGAAATCGAAGGGCGACTCCCCCGCCCTGGCCTCGCGCGAACACCGCGCCGAGGACACCGTCATTCCCATCTCCCAGGGCGTGACCCTCGGCGGCGCGTCGCGTCCGATCGTCATCGCAGGCCCCTGCGCGGTCGAATCGCTGGCCCAGGTGCGGGCCTGCGCGCGGATCGTGAAGGAGCTCGGCGGGTCGATGCTTCGCGGAGGATGCTTCAAACCGCGGACCTCCCCTTACTCCTTCCAGGGCCACGGCTACGAAGCCCTCGACTGGCTGGCCGAGGCGGGGGCCGAGGTCGGGCTTCCCATCGTGACCGAGGTCATGCACCCGCGCGACATTGGCCCGGTGGCGGAGAAGGCGCACATGATCCAGATCGGCGCCCGCAACATGCAGAACTTCTCCCTGCTGCGCGAGGTGGGTCAGGTCCATCGCCCGGTGATGCTGAAGCGCGGAATGATGTCCTCCATCGACGAGTGGCTGAACGCGGCCGAGTACATCCTCGCCCACGGCAACCAGATGGTCCTGCTCTGCGA
>DAORUA010000607.1:0-1955 GCA_035432945.1 Vicinamibacteria bacterium
GCGCTCCACCTCGGCCTTCGCGGTTCCCCGGGCCGAACTGGCCCGACGCGGCATCGGGCTCGTTCCCCAGGGTCAGCCCACGGGGGGCCGGGCCGCCGCCTTCTACATCCTCGCCGGCGCGGAGTTGAACCAGGCCATCTGGGTGCTGAACGGGAAGGGCGATGCCGGCGCCTTCAACGACAGCGACTGGTCGCGGCTCCCCGAGAAGGTCCGGAATGAACTGGTGGCCTTCCACGAATCCCGGCCGCTCCTGCGAGGCGCCCTCTCCTTCCGCGTCGGCCTGGACGGCGAAACCAAGCGCGCGTGCGAGGAGGTTCTCCTGGCCCTGGACAAGGACCCCGAGGGCCAGGCCGCCCTCGCGAGCGCCGCGGGGATCACGCGCTTCGAGCGGCTGACCCCCAGGGATATCGCCGAAATCGGCGAATGGCGTCTCGCCCTCAAGGGCATTTCCGGCCCTCGATGACCGCGGCCTGAGTCATGCAGATCGGTCTGGGCCGGCGCTACGCGGTCTACCTGTCCGCGTTCACCCTGGTGAGCATCACGCTCGCCCTGGCCGCGGCCGGACTCATCGCCTTCCGCCAGGCCGCGGTTCTCCAGAAGCAGATCCGCGACGCGATCTCGACGGTCCAGAGCGCCAACGAGGATGAACGCCTGCGCGGAACCGCGCAATACCTCGCCGGCCGCATGTTCAACCCGGTGTTCCGGTTCGACGTCGAGCGCATCGACGAGGAGATAGAACAGGTCCGGCGCTGGCTTCCGGTGAGGGACTTCGTGGTGGTGGACGCCGCCCACCGCGTGATCACCGACGGAACCGAGGCGAAGCTGAGTTTCGGAAACACCATCGAAGGCGTCTGGCCGTCGGTGGACTCCGGCGCGGTGCTGATGACGGATGAAACGGGCAAGCGCCAGGTCCGCTTCGCGGTCCAGTCCGGAGGCACCCTGGCCGGGTTCGCGGCCGTGACCTTCGCGGAGGATCCGTCGCAGGCCGGGTTGCGCCGGATCGACGAGCAGACCTCCAACCTCTGGGCCAGTCATCGGACCTCCCTGCTCGCCCTCTTCCTCATCGCCTTCGCCTTCTCCCTGGCCCTCGGGGTGATCACGAGCGTGCGGCTTTCCCGCTCGCTCGGCCAGCCCCTCGCGGAAATGGGCCGGGCGGCCCGGGCCTTCGCCCAGGGGAACCTCGACTACCCGCTCCCCACCGAGTCGCACGACGAACTCGGGGAACTCGCGCGGGCCCTCCGGACCATGTCGCAGGACGTGCGCACCCACCAGGCCGCTCTCCAGGAGGAGACTGCGCGCCTGCGCCGCGCCGAGGCCGAGCGCAGCGAGCTCCTGGCCGATCTCGGCCGCAAGAACGCCGAACTCGAACGCTTCACCTACACGGTGTCCCACGACCTCAAGAGCCCGCTCGTCACCATCCAGGGATTCGCGGGGATGATCGCCTCCGACCTCGGGCCCGCCGCCCCGGAACAGGTCCGGCGCGATCTCGCCCGCATCACCGCGGCCACGAACAAGATGCAGAGCCTCCTCACCGACCTGCTCGAGCTCTCGCGGGTGGGCCGCATCGTCAACCCGGTCGAGAACGTGGCCTTCGGCGAGGTGGCCCGGGAGGCGGTCGAGCTCGTGCAGGGGCAGTTGACCGAGAAGAGCGTGGAGGTACGGATCGAAGAGGGCCTGCCCACGGTGAAGGTGGACCGGCGGCGTCTCCTCGAGGTCCTCCAGAATCTCGTCGAGAACGCGTCCAAGTTCGTGGCCCCCGGGCGGCCGCCTCGCATCGAGATCGGTCTTCGGCCGGGCCCGGATCGGGCGTTCTTCGTGCGCGACAACGGCCAGGGCATCGACCCGGCCTATGCGGAGCGCATCTTCAACATCTTCGAGAAGCTCGACCCCAAGGCCGAGGGCACGGGGGTGGGGCTCTCCCTGGTGAAGCGCATCGTGGAAGCGCACGGCGGACG
>DAORUA010000608.1:0-1944 GCA_035432945.1 Vicinamibacteria bacterium
GGGAGGGCGTGCTCTCGAGGATCGAGAGGCGCCTTTCCGGCGAGGCCCCGGAACTCGGCGCGGAGGCGGAAGACGACCCGCCTTCGAGCCCATCGGACGCTCCGGATCCCCGAACCTCGGAGCCGTCGTCTCCCTCCGGTCAGGACGCCCCGGCCCGCCCGCCCATTCTGGCGGTCAGCACGCTTCTTCCCGGTCAGCGGCGCTACTTCGAATACGTGGGCGGCAGCTCGAGCAAGTTCTGGCACGTCACGGTCGACGGCAGCGAACTGGTCGTGGCTTTCGGGCGCATCGGAACCGATGGCCAGGTCAGCCGGAAGGCCTTTCCCACGTCCGAGGGCGCCCGCGCCGAGGCCGAGAAGCTCATCCGGGAGAAGCTCGGCAAGGGGTATCAGGAGGTTGGTCAGAACGAGCCGCGCTAAGATTCCGGTTCGTTTCCTCAAGGAGGACCTCCATGGTCTCAGCGATTCCCGAAGGCGTCAGCACGGTCGTTCCGCACCTGTCCATCCGCGGAGCGAAGAAGGCGATCGAGTTCTACAAGGCTGCATTCGGGGCGGAGGTGGCCCTGATGATGCCAATGGGTCCCGATCTCATCGGATATGCGGACCTGAAGATCGCAGGGTCGCGGATCTACCTCGCGGACGCCATGCCCGGCTGGGGCCCGGTGAAGTCGCCCAGCGAGCTCAAGGGCACGAGCGTCACCATGCACCTGTGGGTCGAGGACGTCGATGCCGTCTTCGCCCGGGCGGTGGCGGCGGGGGCGAAGGTGGTGATGCCGGTGGCCGACCAGTTCTGGGGCGACCGCTACGGCATGGTCTCCGATCCCTTCGGGCACACCTGGGCCATCGCGACGCGCAAGGAGGAACTGACCGCCGAGGAGATGCTGCGTAGAGGGCAGGAGGCCATGGCCAACATGCCGCCACCCCCGACGTCCGCTCCGAAGCCGAAGCCCCGCCCAAAGCCGAAGAAGAAGGGCCTGCCGCCGAGCCCGAAACCCAGGGCCGCCGCCAAGCCCGAGCCGAAGCCAGCGGAACCGAAGGCGGCTGTCGCCTCGAAACCCGCGACCGCCCCCGCTCCGCCTGAAGCCACAGAGGCGAAGAAGGCGAAGAAAGACAAGAAGGGCAAGAAGGACAAGAAGGCGAAGAAGGACAAGACCGGAAAGAAGTCGAAGAAGGACAAGAAGCGCAAGAAGAAGTCGAAGCGCTGATCCCTGAGTGCGTATCCCCCTAGACCTTTCCATCGCCCTTCGCTACCTGCTCAAGCGACAGGGCGGGGGATTCCTCACCGTCATCGCCACCATCGCGGTGATGGGCATCGCGGTGGGGGTGATGGCCCTCTTCATCGCCCTCGGCCTCATGACCGGACTGCAGGGGGAGATCCGCGGCCGCATCCTGGGCGCCACCGCGCACGTCTCGGTCTTCAAGTCGCGGGGGGAGCTCTTCGAGGATCCGACCGGCATCGCCGCGAAGGTGGGTGCGCTCAAAGGCGTCCTCGGGGCGGCGCCTTCGTTCTACGGACAGGCCCTGATCTCGTCGCCCTCGTCGCAGCGAGTGGCCACCATCAAGGGCATCAGCGGGGCGGAAGGACAAGTCACCGACCTCCCGAAGCAGATGATCGAGGGGTCGCTCGCCGACCTGCCCCCGCACGGCCAGGGATTCCCGGGGATCGTGCTGGGGCGCGAGATCGCGACCTCGCTCGCGGTGGGTCCGAGCGACATCGTCACTCTCACCATTCCGCGCGGCCGGCTCACGCCCTTTGGCCAGATGCCGCTCCTCGCCAAGTTCCGGGTCGCGGGCATCGCGAAGACCGGCCTGTACGAATTCGACGCGGGCTGGGCCTGGATCGCGCTCCTCGAGGCGGAGCGACTCCTCGCCCCTTCGGGCTCGGGCTCGGTCATGGTCGAAGCGCGGCTCCAGGACATGTACGCGGTGGACGAAGCACAGACCG
>DAORUA010000609.1:0-1928 GCA_035432945.1 Vicinamibacteria bacterium
ACTCGGACGACGCGGCGTTCGCGCTCACTGTCGCGGGCGCCATCCTGTGGCGCGGTGCGAAGGTGGGCCGCCTGCTCTCCGGGGACCGCCTGCTGTCCCCGCAGGTGGAAGCCCTCGCCTCCGACCTCCTCGATCCTCCGCGACGGGAACGGGTGAGGCGTCGACTGGCGGAGTGGTCCACCGCGCATGTCCGAAAGGTCCTGGCCCCGCTCGTCGCCGGCGCGGAGGCGAAGGCGTCAGGGCCGGTCCGCGGCCTCGTCTATCGCCTGGCCGAGAGCCTCGGGTCGGCCCCGCGCCGCGGGTTGCGCGCCGCGATCGACTCCCTGACCCGGCCCGAACGACAGGAAGTGGCGCGCCTCGGGGTTGTGCTGGGGCGGCGGCACGTCTTCATCCCCGCCCTCCTCGAGGCCGAAGGCCTCCGGGTCCGCGCCACTCTCTTTCAGGTCAGGCACCCACGAGCGACACCCCTGCCGACCGGCCCGGTCTCGCTGCGTGCGGGCGGGCCGGCGGATCCGGATCGAGACGCCGCCTGCGGCTACGAATCGCTTGGCGGCCTGCTGGTGCGCGTGGATGCGGTCGAAAACCTCCTGGGCACGGCCCACGCCCAGGCGCGCCAGGGTCAGCTTCAGGCAAGCGCTTCCCTCGCGCGCATCGTCCGCTGCGCGCCCGAGGCCCTTCCCCCCGTTCTCATCGCCCTCGGCTTCGAGAGGGAGGGCGAGGGATTCCGCGCGCGCGAACCGCGCGCGAAACGCAAACACACCTCGGTCTGACCGACCGGTCAGCGAATCGCGGGTTTCGGGACCCCGTCCTTCGGGTACTTCTGCAGCATCCCTTCCTCCATCATCAGCTTCTCGATGGCATCGATCTCCATGGGGACGAAGTCGGACACGATCTCCTTGCCCGCCGTGGTGATGATGATGAGGTCTTCCAGGCGAATGTAGATCTGCTCCTCCGGCACGGTCAACGCGGGCTCGATGGTGAAGACCATCCCGGCGCGCAGCGGCCCTTCGTTCGGCCCCACGTCATGAGTGGCCATGCCGACCCAGTGGCCTAAGGACGCCCGCTCGCGGCCGGCCGAGGCCCGATACCGCTCGACGAAGGCCTTCGCCGCGGTCGCGTAGGCGGGCTTGGAGAACTTCGAAGAAGCGAGAAGCGCCTCCATTTCCTTCACGGCCTCCTGGAGAATGACCTGCGCGGTGACGCCCGGCCGGATCGCCTTCAACACCGACTTGTAGCAGCCGAGATAGAAGGCGTACAGCTCGCGCTGCGCCGCGGAGAACCGGCCGTTCACCGGCATCATGCGGGTGACGTCGCTCATGTAGTAGCCCACGTCGGGGGCAAAATCCATCAGCAGGAAGTCGCCATCCTGCATCTGCCGCCGGCCCGCGTTGTAGTGCGGATACCAGGCGTTGCGGCCGCTCGCGATGAGGGAGTAGTACGCCTCCCCCTGGGCGCCATTGCGGTAGTAGACGTACTTCGCCATGCCATCCAGCTCATGCTCGTGGATGCCCGGCTCGGCCGAACGCATCGCCTCCATGAGGGCGAGCCCGGAGAGCCGGGTCGCCTTACGGATGAGTGTCAGTTCGCGCGGGCTCTTGATCAACCGTAGCTGGTCGATCGTGGGCGTGAGGTCCTTGATCTCGAACTGCGGAAAACGCGCGCGCAGGGACTGGATCAGCGAACCCTCGCGGGACGGCCGTCCGTCGAAGGGGTCGGCCGCGAAATCACCGATCACCCGGATCGCGAGGTCGCGGCTCATGGCGAAGCCCTCGGCCGGGCTGAAGGGAGTGAACACCGCGCGTCCGCTGCTCCGCGCGGCGCGGGCCAGATGTTCGTTGAGCAGGTCGAGACCGAAGACCGCGTCCACGCCGCTGAGCTTGATGATCTCCGCGGCATCCTCCGGCGAAAGCATCTTGCCCTCGCTTCGC
>DAORUA010000610.1:0-1922 GCA_035432945.1 Vicinamibacteria bacterium
CCTGGCTCGCCACCGCGTAATAGAGCATGTCGGTCGAGACCATGCCGATGTCGACTACGTTCGCGCCGCGCGACCGCGCGCCCTCGATGAAGGCGGCGGCGAGAGCGGGGGAGGTGTCGCGCATGTCGCGTCCGATGACGATGTTCTTCGCCTGGAGGTAGTCGACGAAGGCCATGCCGATGCGGCGCGAAAGGGGAGCGTCGAGTTCGCTCGGACTCAGGCCGCGGATGTCGTAGGCCTTGAAGATGCTGGAGAGGGCGGAGGTCATGGAGGAGTCCTTTGGGTACCTACGAGGTGCGCGAATGGTCGGGAAGATTCGTGCCATCGCCCAGGGCCGCGCCGCGCAGGACGCGGCAATGGCGTCCGATGCGCACCCCGTTCGAGAGCAGGGCGCCTTCCACCACCGATCCCTCGCCGATCTCGGTCTCGCCCCAGATCACGCTTTGCCGGACCGTGGCGCCCAGGACGCGGACCTTCGAGATCAGCGCGCTCCCATCCTCGATCCGCGATCCCGGGCCGATGTGGCAGCCCGGACCGATGTAGAAGCTGCCCTCGAGGACGGCGGTGGGATCGATCGCGGCGGTCTCGTGCGCGAAGCCGGAGCCGCGCGGCGTCGCCTGGATGTCGTGGGGAAACCGCCCGGAGAGCAGATCGAGGTGGACCTGCAGGTACTTCTGGTGCGTCCCGATGTCGATCCAGTAGCCGGAATGGGTGAAGGCCTGAACGCGCTCCCCGCTCGCGATCAAGGAGGGGAAGTAGCCGCGCTCGATCGAATACGGCACGCCCTTCGGCATGACGGAGAGCGTGCGGGTTTCGAGCACGTAGAGCCCGGCATTGATCTTGTTCGTGGTGATCTCTTCGGGTTTCGGCTTCTCGATGAAGCGCTCCACCCGGCCGGTCGCGTCGGTTTCGACCAGGCCGTAGGCCGATGGATTGTCCACGGGATGGAGGACGATGGTCGCGGCCGCCCGGGTGTCCTCGTGAACGCGGAGAATCGCGCCGAGGTCCATGTCCGCGAGCACGTCGCCGTTCAGGACCACCACTCTTTCGCCCAGCGCCCCTTCCGCGTTCTTGATAGCACCGCCGGTGCCGAGCGGGGTCTCCTCGAGCACGTAGGTGAGGCGCACGCCGTCCGCCTGGCCGTCTCCGAGGACGGCGCGTATGCGCTCGGGCCGGAAGGCGACGCACAGGACGATGTCGGTGATCCCCGCCCCGCGGAGGAGGTCGAGCTGGAACCTCAAAAAGGGACGATCGAGCACCGGAACGACCGGTTTTGGCAGCTCCAGGGTCAGGGGACGGAGCCTCGTGCCCTCGCCTCCCACCAGGATGATCGCGCTCGTCTTCATTTGTGGTGGGGAACTTATCACCGCAATCGCGGTCCCTCTGATACAATTACTTCGTCGACTCGACGCGGGGTAGAGCAGTCCGGTAGCTCGTTGGGCTCATAACCCAAAGGTCGCAGGTTCAAATCCTGCCCCCGCTACCAGTCGAGATCGCGGGGGAACGATCAGCTTGAGGTTCGACAGCGTTGTGTTCGCCGACAGCGCATCCCTTGCCGCCCTTTCCTGTTTCTCCCGCCTGAGGTCCGAGCGGGAGGCGGGCCGGAAGTCCCTCCTGGTCCCCCTCGTGGATCCGAGCGGCGCTGAGTTCATCGAAGCGCGGGGCCTCGGCGCGGTCCGCCGGTTCGAAGAGGTGGAGGGCGACAGCATCGCCCCGTCCCAGCCCTGGCGCGAGCGGATCTCGGTGGTCATCCGACGCCTCGGCCCCCGGCACGTCATGGCCCCGCTCGGCCTCGTGGGCGCGCCCCAGGCCGTCGACTACTTCAAGACCCTCCGCGCCGCGCTCAGCGTGGATCCGGGCCGCGACCTCCTCTTCTTCGAGGAGCGCCCCCATTGCCTGGTGGCGGAATCGGTCCGGCTCCG
>DAORUA010000611.1:0-1916 GCA_035432945.1 Vicinamibacteria bacterium
GCGATCTCCGGGAACTCCGCCTTGATCTCCTTGAACACGCGCTGCCACAGGTCGTGCGCGTGGATGAGGACGTTGGACTTGTCCGACATCAGGACCTTCTTTCGTCCCGTCGCGCGCGCGAATTCGAAGGCGTGGCGGATGATCCGCTCCACTCCCTTGCGGGTGTTGAGGTCGATGTCGGTCGCGACTTCGTCGGGCGTTCCCTTCTTGAAGTTCCCGCCCATCATCACGTACAGGCCCTCGGTGTTCTCGCGAAACACCACGAAGTCGACGTCTTTCGGCTCCACTCCCTTGAGCGGGCACAGGCGCGCGTCGAGGAGCTTCACCGGCCGATGATTCACGTAGAGATCGAGGCCGAAACGCATGCCGAGCAGGATGTCCGCGGCGTGGCGGTTATCGGGCACCCGCGGGTCTCCCATCGCCCCGAGCAGGATCGCATCGAAGTTCTCGGCCAGCAGCTTCAGGCCGTCCTTCGGCATGCTGACCCCGGTCTTCAGGTACGCATCAGCGCTCCAGTCGAAGGAGGTGAGCGTGATCTTCTTTCCCGAGCCCGCGGCCACGGCATCGAGAGCCGCACACGCCTCGCGGATGACCTCGACCCCGATCCCGTCCCCGGGGACGACCGCGATCCGAAGGTCCTTCATGAAGGGTGGCCGGGCTACCGGACGAAGTGCATGATCCACGAGCCGATGATCGTGGAGCCCACGAAGGCCGCGAACATCTTGGCCGCGGAGATGGCCCGCTCGCGCGGCGTGTTCTCCGACAGCGTCCCCATGGCGGCCGAGGTGAAGCCGGAGAAGATGAAGAGGGCGACGAGGTGCGATTCGATGAAACCCATGAGCTACTTCTTCCGTCCCGCCGCGATGTCGAAGGCGTCGAGGGCCACCAGGATGTTGAGCAATCCCGCGACCTCGGTGAAGGTGCTCCCGTACTCGAAAGTGGCCCGGGTGATGAGAGCCGGGTCCTGGCCGAGGCCGAGGAATCGGGCGAGGAAGTAGGGCGCTCCCACCACCACCTGGGCGGTCGAGCGGACCACCGCGAGGGGGTCATCGAAGCCGATGTGGAACTGGAGCCTCGCGCCGTACAGGACGCCGAAGCCGAAGAGGCCGAGGATGCAGATGAAGTACACCGCCGCGCGGCCGCGCGACTTCACGAGAGCGTGGCCGGCGCCGGGCATGAGCAGACCGGCGAAACCGGCGATCCAGGGAAACAAGCGCTACTCTTCCGGAGTCTCGTCGAGCGTCCCCATGTCGCCTTCCTTGTGCATGTACTTGATCGCATGCTTCATCAGAAGGAGGTTGGGCGCGCCGCGGCGGTGGAGTTTGATGGCGCTCTCGTCGTACCACTCGATCACGCCCATCAGCTTCTCCCCGTCGAGGGTCACCACCACCATGGGCGTCTTGCCGGCCATCTGTTTGACGTAGTAGAAGGCCTCGGCCGCGGTTTCCACCGGCGGCGCTTTCTTGCGGCTGGCCGACACGGCCTGCCGGGCAGCCGACATGTCGGGGCGAATCAGTTTCCGGTTGATCGACATGGCCAAATTAGTTTACCAGTAGGGGCCGGGCATGCCCGGCCCGCCGCAGGACGCCACGTCCTTCGGGCACCCGCCTTGCCCGCGGTCGCGGGCGACGCGCCCGCCTTTCCCCGCGGACGCGCGGGCGTTCCCTGCGGCGGGCGAGGCATGCCTCGCCCCTACGGTCCTACCCGCGTTTCGCGGCGTGAATCGTCTTCACCGCGTCGAGGATCGCGTTCGCGATCCTCTTCTTGGGCGCCTTGTCCACCTTCTCCGCGCGGCCGTCGGCGAAGAGGAGGTGCACCTCGTTCTCGTCGGCGGAGAAGCCGATGTCCGTGCGGGACACGTCGTTCGCCACGAAGAGATCGGCGTTCTTGCGCTTCAGCTTCTCGAGGCCGTAGGC
>DAORUA010000612.1:0-1914 GCA_035432945.1 Vicinamibacteria bacterium
GCCCGCGCCTCCGCGACAGGAAGGGCGAGGCTCAGGGCAAGCGCCAGGATCATGGAGGGCCTTCGGCTAGCGGAGGATCTCGACCACACGCAGCGCCAGGTCGACGCGATTGAAGGGCGGCATCACGTAGACGCCCTGGGCGAGGTCCTGCCCGGCGCGCAGCGCCTCCTGGGCGATGGAGACACCCTCGGCCTGGGCCTTCTCACCCGTGCCCGCGGCTCTCATCCTCTCCCGGATGTCTTCGGGGATGATCATGCCCGGGACCTCGTTGTGCAGGAACTCCGCGTTCTTGTGGGAATACAAGGGCAGACTGCCGATGAGCACCGGAGTCTTCAGGTACTGGATCGCCTTCAGGAATTTCTCGACCTGCCGCGGGTCGTAGACCGGCTGGGTCATGATGTACTCGGCGCCCGCCTTCACCTTCTCTTCGAGGCGCCGCAGTTCCTTGTCCCAGTCCGGCTTGCTGGGGTCCGCGCCGCAACCGATGTGGATGCCGAGGGGCGGGCCGATGGGATTGCCGGCGAGATCGCAGCCGCGATTGAGGTGGCTGAGGATGCGGATCAGTCCGATGGAGTCGACGTCGTAGACCGCGGTCGCGTCCGGGTAGTCGCCGAGCTTGGGCGGGTCGCCGGTGATGCAGAGGATGTTCCGAAGTCCGAGGGCGTAGCAGCCGAGGACGTCCGACTGGATGCCGAGGAGATTGCGGTCGCGGCAGGTGTAGTGGAGGATGGTGTCGAGGCCGGTCTGCTGTTGGGTGAGCAGGCAGAGCGACTGCGCGCTCATGCGGGCGGAGGCGCGGGGACCGTCGGCCACGTTGATGGCGTCGACCTCGTTCTCCCTGCACTCGTGAGCCTTCTCGATGATCCGCGACGGGTCGACGCCCTTGGGCGGATCGAGTTCGATCGAGACCACGAACTTGCGGCCGAGCTTGTGGGCGAGCGAACTCTTGTCCTCGCGCGGAACGGGCGGGAGCGAGGGCTTCGCGTGTTCGCTCACCCGGACCACGTGGGCCTCGGCCTTCACCGGCTGGGTCATGCGCAGGGCCCGGCCGAGGTTCCTGATGTGCGCGGGCGCGGTGCCGCAGCAGCCGCCCACCACCCGGGCGCCCGCCTCGATGAAGCGCCGGCCGTAGGACGCGATGTACTCGGGCGTGCAGAGGTAGACGTAGCGTCCGTCCACGTATGCGGGCGCTCCCGCGTTCGGCATGGCCATGATCTTCGCGGTGTTGGCCGCCGCCACCAGCCGCTCGACGGTGTGCAGCATCTTGTTCGGGCCCTGCGAGCAGTTGGCGCCGATGATGGGCACGCCTTCGGCTTCGAGGGCTTCGACCACGGCTTCCGGAGATTCTCCGATGACGGTGGCCCCTTCGTCGGTGAAGGTGAGGGATACCACGACCGGGAGGTCGCCACCCACCGTACGCACCGCGGTGAGCGCGGCCTTCGCCATGTCGAGCGAAGGCATGGTCTCGATCAGGAAGAAGTCGACGCCGCCGTCCTTGAGGGCCGCGGCCTGATCCGCGAAGGCGGAAACCGCGTCGGCGAGGGAGATGTGGCCGATCGGCTCGAGCGGCTTGCCGAGGGGGCCGATCGCGCCCGCGACGAGCACGTTCTCGCCCGCGGCCTCGCGCGCGATCTTCGCTCCCTCGCGGTTGATCTTCCCGACCTGGGCATCGAGGCCGTGCGGTCCGAGCTTGAACCGGTTGGCGCCGTACGTGTTGGTCTCGATGAACTGCGATCCGGCCTCGACGTACTCCTGGTGAACCTGCCTGACCAGCGCGGGAGCCGAGAGGTTCAACTCATCGAAACAACGGTTGACGAAGACCCCCCGGTTGTACAGCATGGTCCCCATCGCGCCGTCGCCGAGCACGACTCCCCGGGCCACAAGGTCCAGTATCGACGCACGTCTGGCGAGGGT
>DAORUA010000613.1:0-1908 GCA_035432945.1 Vicinamibacteria bacterium
AACGGCCCGGCGCAGTGCAGGACCACCCGGCAGCCCGCGATGGCCGCGCGCAGAGCCGCCGCCTCATTAAGATCGCACGGCGCGGCCGGGGTCTTCAGGCTGGCCGAAAGCGCTGCGACCGCCTCGCGGTTGCGGCCGGACAGGCGCGGCAGGAAACGCCGCCTGACCGCTTCCGCGGCGACCAAGGCTCCCGTATACCCGTTGGCGCCGTAGATCAGCCAGTCCGCATCCGGTTTGGATTTCTCGTCTGACATGGTCCTTTGGGGAGGCGAGCGAGCGTAGCAGACTGGTTCCCCGCGACTCTCGACGATTTTTCTGTGACAAACCGCAGAAAGTCTCTTCCCATCCCCCATCTTCCGGGCCTAGAATCCAGAAATTGGCGAAAGCCACTTAATAAGAGAGCAGAAACTCGAGAAAACCATGACGTCCTTCGGCGCATCTCTCCGTCGCGAACGCGAACTCCGCGGTGTCTCGCTGCAGGAGATCGCTGCATCCACGAAGATCGGCGTCTCGATGCTTCAGGCGATCGAAGACGATCGCCTCGACAAGCTCCCCCAGGGCCTGTTCGTGCGCGGTTTCATTCGCGAGTACGCCCGGTTCCTCGCTCTCGACGAGCAGAAGATTCTCACCGAGCTGAGCTTCCACGCATCGCAGGCTCCGGTGGTCGACAACACCGTGGGCGAGCAGGGGCGCCGCGTTTCCAGCCGGCTCGCCGCGCGTCTCGTGAACGGCGGCATGGTCGCGGGTGTCTTCGGAGTGGTGGTCATCCTGATCCTGAGCCCGCGGTTCTCTTCGCAGGCCCCCGCGCCGGTCGTGCTGCCCGCGGTCAACGCTCCTTCTCCGGCCGCCCCCCCCGCGCAGATCCCGGGAACCCAGGTGGCTTCGAACGCTGCCTCGGTCCTGCCGGGCGCCGCGATGAGCCCCTCGACCTCCGTGCTTCCCCAGCCCCTTCAGCTCACCCTCACCGCCACCGAGGACTGCTGGATCGGCCTCGACGTGGGCGGCGACCGCGTCGAGAACCGGGTCCTGAAGAAGGGCGAGTCGTTCTCCATCGTGGCCAGACAGAACGCCTCCCTCGCGGTGGGCAACGCCGGGGGCCTCCTGGTCGCCATCGACAGCGGCCCCGCCCGGCCCCTCGGGAATCGCGGCGAGGTGAAGCGGAACATTCCCCTCTCGCCGGAAGCGATCGGCGCTCTCTCCGCGGGTTCCCAGAACGTTCCAGCAAAGCCCATCGGCTGAGACCGTCGCCGATTGACCCCGACCGGACACGGCAACTGAGCGATGGCTGAGCGCGAATCGAATCCGCTCGTCGATCAGATCCGCCGCGGAGGCGTTCCCCTCGATGTGAGGATGATGGCGGCCGAGGGCGCCCTCCCGCTCAAGCCCGAGGATCTCGTCGATCTCCTCGAGCTGATGCACCGCGACCCGCTGGCCGAGGTCGCGAATCTCGCCACCAAGACGTTCTCGGAGTTGAGCGTGGACACCCTCCTCCCGCTGGTGAAGGCGCGGGATGCCTCGATCGAGGTTCTCGCCTGGGCCCTGGAAGTCCGAACCGACCCCAAGCTCCTGGAGGCGTGCCTCCAAAACACCACCACTCCCGACGAGGCCATAGCCCGTCAGGCCGCGAGACTCCCCGAGAGTCTCGCGGAGCTCGTGGTCATCAACCAGACCCGGCTGCTCCGGCACCCTCCCCTGCTCGAGCGCATCGAGTCGAACCCGACGCTGTCACGAGACCAGCGACGGCGTCTCGCCGAGTTGCGCGAAACGTTCTCCATCGGGGCGACGCCCGAGCCGGAGGCGCAGCCCGCGCCTCCGCCCCCGCCCCCGCCGGCCACGGCTCCGCCGCCCGCGGCCCCGGAAGACCGGGTCGCGGCCGACGAGAACCTGATCGAGATCAAGCCCGAAGAG
>DAORUA010000614.1:0-1888 GCA_035432945.1 Vicinamibacteria bacterium
GGCCCCGTAGGGAGAGAGGGGCCGGGCGGGAAGGGCCTCGTGCTTGTAGCGTTCCTTGCTGTCGCCGTAGACGGAGGACGATCCGGCGTACATGAAACGCTCCACGCCCTCGTCCTTCGCGGCCACCAGCATGGCCATGGTCGCGGTCGCGTTGGCGTGGTGGGAGGCGAAGGGCTGCTCGATGGAAAGAGCCACCGAGGGCACCGCGGCCTGGTGATAGACGACCTCGATGCCCTTCATGGCCCGGGCCGCGGTCTTGGGATCGCCGCAATCGCCGGCGATGATCTCGATGTTGTTCCGGACCGACCGCAGGTTGTTGCGCTTGCCGGTGGAGAAGTTGTCGAGAACCCGGACCTTGTGGCCGCGCTCCAGGAGAGCCTCGACCAGGTGGGATCCGATGAAACCGGCGCCACCGGTAACGAGGATTCGCTTCATGGACATGGGGGACAGCCATTCTAGCGCGAGCGGAAGAAGGTGTTCGGCGGAGTTGGCCTGTAAGCCGGATTCTGTCCGTTCCGCTTTTGAGGGCGGAAGTGGACGATCATCCCTCTAAGTGCCGCGATTGCTCGCGGCCTCATGCAACCAACCCGGGGGCCTGGGCGATGGGCCATCGCCTCGTATCGCCCCCCTATTTGGTCTTGCTCCGTGTGGGGTTTTCCCTGTCCCGCGAATGTCACCACCGCGGCGGTGCGCTCTTACCGCACCTTTTCACCCTTACCGAGGCTTTCGCCAAGGCGGTATCTCTTTCTGTGGCACTTTCCCTGGGGTCGCCCCCGCTGGCGGTTAACCAGCACACAGCCCTTGTCGTCACCTAAGACCACCGTGGAGTCCGGACTTTCCTCTCCGACGAATGCGTTGTTCGAAGCGATCGTCCAGCCAACTCCGCCGAACGGGACCGACCCTAAGCGCCCGGGGCTCGTGGCGTCAAGCCGTCGGTTTCCTCGGTGATGCCGTACTGCTCGAGCTTCTTGTAGAGATTCGAGCGCGGCGTGTCGATGGCCTGGGCGGTGGCGGAGATGTTCCAGGCGTTCTCCCGGAGCTTGGCCACGATGAAGGCGCGCTCCGAGCCCTCCTTGAACTCCCGCAGCGAGCCCTGGGGAAGGACGGCGCTCCCCGTATCGGTCGGGGAGGGGGGCGGCGGCGGGGGTGCGGCGGCGCTCGCCAGAGGCTTCGCCAGGGGCACGCCTTCGAGGTGCTCCGCGCGAAGGGTGTCGTCCTCGACCAGGATCATCAGGCGGTCGATGACGTTCTTGAGTTCCCGCACGTTGCCCCGCCATTCGCGCTTTTGAAGGGCGGCCGCGAATTCCGGGGAGATGCGTTTCACCGCGACCCCGTGCTGGGCCGCGGAACGGGCCACGAAGTGCGCGGCGATGGCGGGGATGTCCTCGACCCGGCTCCGCAGCGGGGGCACCTCGATGTCGATCACCGAGAGCCGGAAGAACAGATCCTCGCGGAACGTGCCGCTCGAGATGGCGTCCTCGAGGTTCTTGTTGGTCGCGGCGATCACTCGCACGTCGACCTTGATCGTCTTCTGCGAACCGATCCGCTCGACCTCGCCCTCCTGGAGCACGCGGAGGACCTTGGCCTGGGCCCGCGCGCTCATGTCGCCGATCTCGTCGAGGAAGATCGTGCCCTTGTGCGCCATCTCGAACTTGCCGATCTGCCGCTCGGTGGCGCCGGTGAACGAGCCCTTCTCGTGGCCGAAGAGTTCGCTCTCGATGAGCTCCTCGGGAATGGCCGCGCAGTTGACGGAGATGTACGACTCGTCCGCGCGCGACGAGAGGCGATGAACCTCGCGCGCCACCAGTTCCTTGCCAGTGCCGCTCTCGCCGCGGATCAGCACGGTCGCGTTGGTGGGAGCGGCCTTCCGGATCCGCGCGAAAACCTG
>DAORUA010000615.1:0-1887 GCA_035432945.1 Vicinamibacteria bacterium
CGTAGTCCTTCGCGCCCTGCCGCAGGCCCCAGATCTTGTCGGTCTCCTGGTCCTTCGTCGTGCAGATGATGACCGGGATGTGCTTGGTCGACTCGTCGCGCGTGATGGCGCGCGTGGCCTGGAAGCCGTTGAGGCCCGGCATCACGACGTCCATCAGGATGAGGTCGGGCTTCTCCGCCTTGGCGCGCTCGATCGCGGCCTCTCCGCTGTCCACGAGCACCACCTCGAACCCCTTCTTCTTCAGGAGGCTGTCGAGGTAAGCGCGTTCGGTGGGCGAGTCGTCCACCACCATGATTTTCTTGATCGGCATCGCTTTGTGCTCCGTGGGCTTCGTGATGAAAGACGGGAGAGCCTCAGGCCGCCGTGCGGTGCGCAAGATGGGTCTCGACCGCGCGCAGGAGGCTTTCCTTGGTGAAGGGCTTGGTAAGGTATTCGTCCGAGCCGACCATGCGGCCGCGGGCCCGGTCGAAGAGGCTGTCCTTGGACGAGAGCATGATCACCGGCGTCGACCGGTGCTTGCCGTTCTTCTTGATGAGGGCGCAGGTCTGGTAGCCATCGAGCCTCGGCATCATGATGTCTACAAAGATGAGGTCGGGTGCGTGATCGGCGATCTTCGCGAGAGCATCGAAGCCGTTCTCCGCCAGGATGACCTGGCAGCCGGCCTGCATCAGGAAGATCTCGGCGCTGCGACGAATGGTGTTGCTGTCGTCGATCACCATCACGCGCACGCCGGAGAGATTTTTCGTGTCTGCCACGCCTTCCTCGCTTCACCCGGAAACGGGGTTCGCAGGCATGGCGCGCACGGACCTTTCCCCACACCCGTGCGCAACCGGACTGCCGACTCTCCCCTCGCACTGTCGCTCTCTTACCGTGGCGGCTTCGTGCTGACAGGGGCTAGCCTAAGCCTTTTGCCCCATCAAAACAAGTTACAAGCGCAAAGTCTTGAAGCTTTTTCGAATTGCCGGCTTCAGAGCTGGACCATCTCGAAATCGTCCTTGCGGGCCCCGCATTCCGGGCAGCACCAATTTGCCGGGACGTCTTCCCAGCGGGTGCCGGCGACGATGCCATCGTCGGGCCAGCCTTCCTGCTCGTCATAGACAAGGCCGCAAACCAGGCACATCCAGGTTCGGAAAGGAGCCGCTTGGGCAGCAGGAGCGGGTGCGGACATGGAAAGGAGGGCGCCTCGGAGAAGGTAGAATGCGGGACTCGCCGCCCGCTCGGGACAAAGGACCGCCCGGGCGACGAGATGAACCTTCGAGCGCTCGCCCCCTGCCGGTACGGCCTCCAGTGTAACCGCGTTTTCCCCCGTCGCGCCCCGCCCCATGACCGAGCCTTCCGCCGCCGCCCCCCCCGCCGTCCTCACGTTCGCGGCCACGGATCCGACCTCCGGTGCGGGCCTGCAGGCCGACATACTCACGTTCGCGAGCATGGGCTGCCTGCCGCTGTCGGTCGTGACCGCGATCACCGTCCAGGACACCGCGGGCGTGGAGAGCTTCCTCGCCCTCGACCCCGATTGGGTCGCCGACCAGGCACGATGCCTCCTCGAGGACATTCCCGTGGTGGCTTTCAAGATGGGGGTGCTCGCCTCGGTCGAAATCGTCACGGTCGTGGCGGAGGTGGTGTCCGACTACCCCGATATCCCCCTCGTGCTCGACCCGGTCCTCACCTCGGGCCGCGGTGACGAGTTCGGCGGCGACGAGATCATCGCCGCGATCCGCGAGCTGCTGGTGCCCCAGAGCACCGTGGTGACGCCCAACATCCCGGAGCTTCGCCGCCTGTCGGACAGCGAGGACGAGGACGAGGCCGACCACGGCGAATGCGCCCGGCGCCTTCTCGACATGGGCTGCGAGTACGTGCTCGTGACGGGCACCCACGACCCGACGGTTT
>DAORUA010000616.1:0-1879 GCA_035432945.1 Vicinamibacteria bacterium
GCTGAGCCGGGGTGGGAATGGTGCCGAAGGCGACCAGCTCGCGGTCCTGACGGAATCCTTCGTAGTCGACCAGGAAGAACGCCTTGTTCTTGACGATCGGTCCGCCGAGCACGCCGCCGAACTGGTTGCGGCGGAAGGGAGGCTTCTCGCCGCCCAGGGGCTTGAAGAACCCGGTGGCGTTGAGGCTGGTATCGCGGAAGAACTCCCAGACCGAACCCTTGAACTGATTGCTGCCGCTCTGATAGGCCACGTTGATGGTGGCCCCGCCCGCGCGCCCGTACTCGGCGCTCATGTTGTTGGTGACCACCTTGAACTCGGCGAGCGCGTCCGGGGGCGGCTGCATCACCTGGTTCGAGAAGCCCTGGTTGCTGGTGCCGTAGGCGTTGTTGTCGACGCCGTCGAGCAGGAAGTTGTTGAAGGTGCTGCGCAGGCCGTTGACGTTGAACGACCCTTCGCGAACGGTCGAAGCGCTGCCCGTGCCGAGGGCGGACACCCGGACCCCCGTGGTCAGCAGGGTGAGGGCGGAGTAGTCGCGGCCGTTGAGGGGCAGGGCCACCGCCTGTTCGTGGGTGACCGCCTGTCCGCGCTGCGATGAATCCGTCTCCAGCGGGCTCACATCCGCGGTGACTTCGACGGCCTCGGTGATGCCCCCGGGCGAGAGCACGAGATCGACGCGCTGGCGGGCCCCGACCCCGACGCGCAGCTGGTCGACCGAAGAGGGTGCGAAGCCGTCGAGAGTCGCGGTCACCCGGTACTGACCGATGCGCACGGTGAAGAACTCGTAACCGCCCTTCGCGTCCGTGACCTTGGTCTGCGACGTTCCGGTGTCCAGGTTCAGAAGGGTCACGGTCACCCCGGGGGTGATGGCGCCCGATTTGTCGCGCACGGTCCCAAGGACGGTGGCCGTCTCGAACTGCGCGGCGGCCGGCAGGGCCAGGGCGAAGGAAAGAGCAAGCGAGGCTAGAGCTTTTCTCATGGGAGTCCTCTGATTGGGGAATGGAGTGTCTTCGCCGGGGACGTTACTCCATTCAGAGCCGGCCGGGGCGTCAAATCAAGGTTAACAGACCGGGGCGCTCGGGGAGCTAGGCCGACCGTTCCGCGCTCGTGGCCTGGTGCCCAAGGGTGAACGCGCTGAACACGATGGTCAGGAGGCAGCACGCGACCATGGTCGAGAAGACCCCGCTCCAGCCCCAGTGGTCGGCGATCCAGCCCACGCCGGTTCCGGAAAGCGCCGAGCCGAACACGTAGCCGAAGAAGCCGGTGAAACCCGCCGCGGTGCCGGCCGCCTTCTTGGGAACCAGGTCGAGCGCGTGGAGGCCGATGATCATGATCGGCCCGTAGATCAGGAAGCCTATGGCGATAAGCGCCGCGTAGTCGATCCACAGCGGGCCCTTGAGGTTGAACCAGTAGACGAGGACCGCGACCAGGGTAAGGGCCATGAAGAGAATGGTGGCGGGCGCGCGGCGGCCCTTGAACCACTTGTCGGAAACCCAGCCGCAGGCGATGGTGCCCGGGATGGCGGCGTACTCGTAGAGCGACCACCCGAGGCTGGACTGGTGGAACGAGAAGCCCTTGGCGGTTTCGAGATACGTGGGAATCCAGTTCACGACGCCATAGCGGACGAAGTAGACGAAGGCGTTGGCGACGGCGATCGCCCACAGGTACTTGTTGGGCAGGACGTGGGTGAGGAAGATCTCGCGGAAGCTCATGGTCCGCTCGTGATCCGCGCTGTAGTCCGGCGGATAGTCGTTCTTGTACTGCTCCACCGGCGGGAGGCCTTCCGACTGCGGCGTGTCGTGAAGCAGGAAGTACGCGACGATCGCGAGCGCGGCGGCGATCAGGGCATTGAAGTAGAACTTGGCGCCCCAGTCGTTGAAGA
>DAORUA010000617.1:0-1872 GCA_035432945.1 Vicinamibacteria bacterium
CGCCAGACCGCGTCATCGTGATGGACGAAACCGGAGTAGGTCATGGGAAGACCGAAATGACGGCGGACGACGGCTACGGTCTGGGCGCCGAACTTCCGGTCCGCGTCGTCACGCACCTGGTTGGTCACGAGGGTGATCGCCATCTCTTCGATGAGCGCGCGCGCCGCGCCCAGGAGGGACGGGTCGACCGCCTCGATTTCGCGAAGCATGTCCCCCACCCCCTTGACCCGGGTGGCCGCCTCGCCGGACTGAACGGCCAGAAGGCGCCGTCTCACCTCATTCGAGGGCAGGCGCTGGACGAGGCGCTGGAGACAGAGGCTGCGCAGCAGGCTCACCACGTTCTCGATCGAACCCGGCTCGGGGACGGAAACCATGACCTTGACGTCGGCCATGTTCATCACCTCGATGGTTTCGGGCGCCACGCCCGCGCCGAGGTCGAGGATCACGAGATCCACGGGCAGGGCACGAAGCGCCGTCTTCAACCGGGACGCCCACCCCACCGGCAGGGACCCCGCGCCTTCGTCGACCCGTCCGCCGATGAGCCGAAGATTCGGATAGGGCGTCGCCATGGCGTATTCGTCCGCCACCGTGCCGCCCTCTCGAACCAGATCGAGGAGCGAACGCGCAGGGGGCGCCACCCCGAGACAGGTGTGGAGATTGGCGCCGCCGAAGTCGGCATCGACCAGGACCACCCGTTTCCCCAGCCGGGACAATTGAAATCCCACGGAGGACGCGAGCGCGCTCTTCCCGGTTCCGCCCTTACCCCCGCCGAAGGCCCAGACCTCGAACCGCCGCGACTCTTCGGATGTCAGTTCCGTCTCCTTCAACGCAAATGGGCCCTTCGGTGCCGACCGGGCTCGTTCATGGGCGCGCTTGCTCTTGTTATCATGCCGCGGTGCGTCCTCTGATTATCGCCGTTATCGCGCTCCTGACAAGCGCCTGCGGAATGGGGTCGAAGCCGCCGGCCCCCGATCTGCCGCCCTGGAAGCTGGTCAAGGACGCCAAGGGGGTCGAGATGAGGCTGCTCGAGAAGCCCCCGTACACCTACCTCTACGCGCTCGACGGCACGCTGCGCCAGATGAAGTTCGACAGCAACGGCGACCGCAAGCCCGATGTGTTCGCGTATTTCGCCGGGCGCAACACGCCGGAGCGTCTGGAGATCGATGAAAACCGGGACGGAGCCATCGATCGCTGGGAGGAATACAGCCCCGAGGGAGTCATGCTCCGCTTCGCGACCTCGCGCAAGGGAGGAACCCCGGAACGCTTCGTCGAGATCGACCCGGCCACCAAGGCCACGATCCAGGTCGAGACCGACGCGGACCACGACGGCCGGCGAGAGCGTCTCGAACTGTTCGTGGGGGGGAAGCTGACCCGGGCCGAGATCGACACCGACGGAGACGGAAAGCGGGATCGTGTCCAGGACTGGAGCCCCGGATACCTCGCGAGCGAGGAGATCGACCGGGACAGCGACGGCCGGCCGGATATCCGGATCACCCACACGAAGTCCGGGGCCATTTCGAAGGTCGACCGCCTGGTCAGGTAGGGCCAGGCGAAGCCCGTGCGTCTCGACGGAGTCCCCCAGGCGATAGCCTGGTGCGCTTTCGCCAGCGTCTGCCTGGCTCCATTCCTGTTCGGCGCGGTCGAGCGGTCGGTGTGGATTCCCCTTTGCCAGCTGTGGCTCGGCGCGGGGCTCGTCTCCACCCTTTGCCGGCCTCGGCCGGCCCCGCGTGACCCGGCCTCGGTCGGGTCCGCGGTTTCGATGGCCCTCCTGCCCGTTCATGCCCTCTTCCTGGCCCAGCTGATCCCGCTGCCCTCCGCGGTGCTTCGCGTCCTCTCTCCCGGCTCGTTCGCGGCCCACTTCCTTCCCGATCC
>DAORUA010000618.1:0-1868 GCA_035432945.1 Vicinamibacteria bacterium
CGCGCCGGAACGAGAACGCCGACCCGAAGCCCCCCGGGATCAGCACGATGTCCCGCCCCTGGCCGGAGATCGTCACCTGCACGCATTCCCCGGGTGCGGTGACCAGGCAGCGAGCGCTTGCATCATCGGCCCCGGACGCAGTTGCGCCCAGGAGCGAGAGGGCGAGAACGACGCGTGGTCTGACGCGGCTCATCATCGGCCCCTCTCGGAGAGGGGCGGGTTCAGATTGCTCCCCGTGCGGAACTCCAGGCAATGAGCCCGATGCACCATGAGATTCCGAGGCGGCGTCACGCCATGGCCGGGAAAGGCGCAGGGGGCAGGGCCAGCCTCCAGAACGCCGACGCCCGGTCCAGGGCTTCAAGCCTCACCCTGGTGATGCGGGCCGCCATCGATCCCTGAACCCGACGGCACGGGGCCGACTGCCGCAGGTCCTCCTCGACCACCCGCCGCGTGAAGTCCTCGACCAGGCGTCGATCGGTCACGATGGCCATGAACTCCTGCTGGAACCTGTAGCTCAGGACGTCGAAATTCGCCGATCCCACGACCAGGGTGCGGCCGTCCACCAGCAGCGCCTTCATGTGGGTCATCCGGTCCGGGTAGAAGCGGACATCGAATCCGGAGTTGCCGGCATGCCAGATCATGGCGTCGCGGCAGAGCCCGAAGTTGTTGTTCTCCGGGGTCACGACGGTGACGGAGACGCCCCGGCGGCGCGCGGCCGCGAGGCGGTCGAGGAAGGGGCCGTTGACATAGGGGCATTCGACGAAGAGGCTTTCCTTCGCGTCGTCGACGAGCGCGAACACGCGGGCGAAAGTCTCCTCGTTGCTCTCGCCATCGAGGCTGTGCAGAACCATGCCCGGCAGTTTCCACTGCGACGCCCGCGGTCTTCCCATCCATGTCTCTTCGAAGTCGCGCCGAAGGAAGCGGACGAAGTCCGGGTCCTCGACCCGCAGCATGAGGTCGTGCCAGAGAAAGTTGTGGTCCGAGAAGTTGATGCCGCCCACGTAGGCGACCCGGTCGTCCACGGCCACGAGCTTCTTGTGGTTGCGGGCGGGCAGCCGTTCGAGGAACCGGCCCGCCGGGCCGGAGAAGCGGACCCCGACACCGCCGCGCTGCAGGCGGTCGATCATGTTCCGGGTCTCCCGGACCTCGGCCCGCAGGCCACGGTCGAGCAGGTTTCGGGGCGCCCACACCAGGCGGTCGTTCACGACGTGCCGGGTGAAGCTGTCGATGACCACGCGCCGGTCGGGCGCCTTCGACCCGAGCATCAGATCGCCCATGCTCAGCCCCACCGTATCTCCTTCGAAGGAGAGGGCCTGGGCGTGGACGTACTCCTGGGCCGAGGCCACGTCTTCCTTCATGCGGCGGAAGTAGTCGCCGGAATCGACGAGGAGTTCGATGTTGCTGACCTTCGGGTGTTTCATCACAGGATTCCTTTCACGACGCCGGGCAGGAGGAGCAGGACCGAGAAGCGCAGGATTCGTCCGGCGACTCCCCACGCGAGGAAGCGCGAGAGGGGCCATCTCAGGGTTCCGGCGATGACGCTGATGGCGTAGAAAGAGGGAAGGCCGGTGACGGCGCTTATGAAGGTGACGCCTCCCACGGCCCGGCCGCTCTTCGACAGGCGGGCTCGCAGCGCGTCGATCTTCGCCTGGCCGCGTCCCAGGGGGAGCTTGAGCACGCCGCGGCCGGCGTAGTACAGAACAACCTTCGCGGACATCTGCCCGAGTGCCGCGAGAACGATCAGCGCCGGAAACTGGGAATGGCTCGCGGTGGAGCCGAGGTACAGCATGAAGAGTTCCGAATTCATGAGGGGCACGATGCCGCTCATGGCGCAGAAGAGGAACGTGCCCCCGTAGATTCCAGCGACG
>DAORUA010000619.1:0-1865 GCA_035432945.1 Vicinamibacteria bacterium
GTTCCTTCAACGAGGACGGTGTCGGCGGTATCGACATGAACCGCAACTTTCCCCGCACCTGGGCCCTGCCCTATCTCCAGAGCGGCGCGGGGGCATTTCCTCTCTCGGAGCCCGAGACCCGGGCCACCCTCGACTTCATCGTGGCTCATCCCAACATCACCGGGATCGTCCACAACCACACCGCGGGCGGGTTCTTGTACAAGCTTCCCTCCACCGAGCCCGCGGAGAACCACGAGGCGGATGACCTCCAGGTTGTGAAGCAATACGCGGACCGCTACACCGCGATCACCGGCCAGCCTTCGGAGGACTCGTACGCGGGCGAGGGCGCGTCGCGCCACGGCACGCTCATCAGCTGGGGCTACTTCGACTTCGGCGTCATCGGCTGGGTCCCGGAACACTGGGGCGGTTTCGGGAAGGACTACAACAACGACAAGCGGGTCTCCGAGGCGGAGAGGCTTCGCTGGAATGATGAAGAGCTGAAGGGTCAGGGATTCGCAGCCTGGAAACCCTTCAAGCATCCGCAGCTCGGTGACGTGGAGATCGGAGGCTGGCGGCGGAAGTTCACCCAGCAGAATCCGCCCCCCGCGATGCTCGAGGCCGAGATCGCCATGAAGGTCCCCTGGTTCACGGAGATGGCCATGGTCTCGCCCCTCGTGGTCATCCGGGACGCGAAGGCGACCGCTCTCGGTGGCGGCCTCTTCCGGGTGGAGGTCAGCGTGGAGAACAGCGGCTACATGCCCACGAACATCACGAAGCGCGCGATCACGGCCGAGCTCGCCAGGCCCGTCCGCGCCACTCTCAAGCCGAACGGCGCCACCCTGGTGGATGGCCTGGCCGTGGTTTCGCTCGGCAACCTTCCCGGCCGTCGAGGCATCACCGCCGCCTCTCCGCGTCAGAACACGGCGACCGCCTCGTGGGTGGTCAGAGCCACGGCGTCCGGGACCGAGGTCGAGATCGAAGTGGCGTCCGAAAAGGGCGGAACCGAGCGCCGCAAGGTGGCGCTGCGGTAGGACCGCGCTTAGAGAACGACCCGCCCGCGCGGCGTGTCCAGTTCGACCTCGATCGAAGGCGCGGCGGCAGGGTCCACCGCAGCGTCGATGCCGAGGGCCGCGAGCGCGTCCTTGAGTCTCCCGGGTTCCGGGTGAGAGAAGCGCAAGGTGCGGAGGTTCAGACCGGGCGGCGTGCTCTCGCCGGGATGATGGTCGCAGGACTCCCACTCGATGAGGAAGGGAAGGGCGCCATCGAACGCCAGGAACCTCCGGTGCTTTGGAAAGGCGAGGGTCCAGGCGAGCCGGGTTCCATCGGGGCGAATGCGGGCGCCCTGCCGCACCGGTTCGCAGGAGAGATCGCCCTGAAGGGTTGAAGGGAAGCCCTTCGCAAGACCCACGCCGCTCGCCGCCCAGGTGGCGACGCTCGGGCCGTCGAAGTCCCTCAGGCCGGGTACGTACGAGGTGTTCACCCCCGGCTGTCCCGGGTCCGGCGCGATGATCTCGATGTATTGCCGCGGCCCCAGCGACGCCAGCGCGTTCCAGGTTCCCTGGCCCGGATGCGAACCGCCCATCGCCGCGCGGACGCCGGTTCTTTCCTCGAGCCAGGCGATGCCGTCCGCGAGTGTCGGCGCCCCGATCAGCAGATGATCGAGAACGTCGCGCGCGGCCCGCATCAGCGGGTGCTCACCGGCTTCCTGAGCGGCGGCTTCGCCTTCAGGTCCACGTCCTCGAGGGTGCGCAAAGCGTAGGGGATGGTGAACGCGTGGGTCCACCCGAAGACGCGCAGGCCGTTGGTGGCCGCCCACAGACCTCTCTCCCCGGGCCGGGCCGGGTCGTTCGGCAGGTGCGACGCTTTCTCGATGGCCGCGGCGAGGT
>DAORUA010000620.1:0-1862 GCA_035432945.1 Vicinamibacteria bacterium
TCTCCACCAGGACGTCCCCGACTCTCTCCCGGACCCACCAGTCTTCGTCGCGGAGATACTCGACGAGTTGCGGCCAGAGCTCGTCGGGCTTGCCCGCGGAGCGGGCCAGTTCCACGCCGAACCTCCGGACGTCCTGGTCCCGGCTCTTGAGGAGCCACAAGACCGTGCGCGAGAGATCGGCGCGGCCCTCCTGACCGAGCTGAGACAGGAGATTCGCGGCGGAACTGCGGAGCAGCGGGTTCTTGAGTTCGAGGGCCTCCACGAGCAGGGGGACCGCACTCGCGTCCCGGCGTATCTCCAGCACCTCCAGCACCGACTGGCGGATCGAATTCGGGCCCTCGCGGAGTTTTCGGGAAAGCAACCGGGTGGACCGGGCGCTGGTGAAGCGCGACAGGCCCTTGAGAACAATGCGGGCGAGCTCGAGCCGGTTCTCGTCGAGGAGGGGCGCCGCCTTGTCGAAGTACTCGTCCTCGTTCGCGAGGGCGCAGAAGCCGGCGGCGGCCGCGATCGCGATGGGCTCTCCGGGATCGGCCATGAAAGGGGCGAGCACGGACACCGAGGCCTGGGGGTCCTTCTCCGCGCAGGCCGGCGAAGAGAGGTGCTGGATGGCGCGCAGCTTCTCCGCCGCGTTTCCGACCGAGAGGACGGTCCGGAGGTGCGCCGAGGCGTGCTGGGGCGCGAGCGCTACCAGCACGTCCATGGCTTCGATCCGGCCGGGGAACGCGGGCTCGGCCACGAGCTTCCCCACCATGTCGAAGACGGTGCGTCCGCCGATCTTGCTCAAGGCCCTCGCTGCGGCTCCCCGGAGGAGGGGCTCGGGGGCGCGCAGCAGTCCCGCGAGCTCCCCGTGCGCCTCCACGCTGTTGACCCTGGGGATCGCTTCGACGAGGACGTTCCGGAGGGGCGCGTCCGCGGTTCGGAGCGCGCGGACGAAAGGAAGGAAGAGCGCCTTGTCGCTCCATCCTTCGGCGATCGCCGCGAGGAGCTTGAGCCGCTTGGTGTGGCGCCCCGGGTCCTTCTGGACCAGGGCCCGGTTCGACACCACCTCGAGCAGCTTCAGCGCTTCCGCCGCCTTGAGGGCGCGCGCGGTCTCCACGAAGTCCTTTTCCTCGGCCTCTCCGGGGAAGGCGAGCGTGGTGAAGGCGGGAAGAATGTCTCGTTCGTTCAAGGAAGATCCTGTTCGCCGGCCACGAGAAATCGAAAGGGGGGGGTTGGGCGAGTCTAAGCGAAGGCTCGACGATTTTTCGCGGCCTGGTCAGGGCCTTCCATTGAACGAAAAGCGGGACCCAAGACCCGCCTCGCTCGCGCGCCGGAAGGCGAGGGAGGCCACGGCCAGATCCTCGAAGGCGACCCCGCACGACTTGAAGATGGAGATGGCCCGGGGATCCCGGGCCCGGGCGGCAAGCCCGGCGGGCTCCGCCAGCGACCCGAGAGTGACCACCCGGCCCAGCACCCCGCCCGCCTCGGTCTCGGCCATCTGGAAGTCCCCGGCTTCAAGGAGGGTGTCCGCGGTCTCCACCGCCAGCACGGAGGCGCGGGTCACCGCCTCGGTGTCGATCTCCCGGGTGCGGCGGGTGTGCGCGCCGATGGGGTTCACATGCGCGCCCTCGCGAAGCCAGCGGCCGAAGAGCACAGGCTCGGCCGCCCCCGTGGCCGTCACCACGACATCGCAGGCCGCCGCGTCCCTCGGAGCGTCGGCCACCGTCCATGAGGACACCTGGCGCAGGTCGTCGCGCGCCCGAAGCGAGGCCACGAGCGCCTCCGCCTGTCCGGAGCGTCGCGCCCAGACCACCACCTTCTCGATGGGCCGGACGGCGGCGATGAGACGCGCGTGGAAGCCGGCCTGCGCGCCCGCGCCCAGA
>DAORUA010000621.1:0-1845 GCA_035432945.1 Vicinamibacteria bacterium
GACCTGATGGGGAAGCCCACGTTCTCTCCCGCCATAGCCATCGCCACTTCGCTCATCCTGGGCGCGGTCGGCATGTTCGCGGGCTATTTCCCGGCCCGACGCGCCGCTTCCATCAACCCCGCCGAGTCCCTGAGGTACGAGTAATGATCGAAATGACCGCGATCCGCAAGGTCTACAGCACCGGCCGCATGGAAGTGGCGGCGCTGAAGGGTGTCGATCTCACCATCGGCAACAACGAATATGTCTCCATCGTGGGGCCCTCGGGCTCGGGCAAGTCGACGCTCATGAACCTCATCGGCTGCCTCGACACCCCGAGTTCGGGAACCTACATGCTCTCGGGAGAGAACGTGGCCGGTCTGGACCGCAACCAGCTCGCCGAGGTGCGGAACAAACGCATCGGGTTCGTGTTCCAGAGCTTCAACCTTCTGCCCTATGCGACGGCCCTCGAGAACGTGGCCCTGCCTCTTCTCTTCGCGGGCGTCTCCGACAAGAAGCGCAACGAGCGCGCGAAGGAGATGCTCGAGCGCGTCGGCCTCGGCGACCGGATGGACCACAAGCCCACCGAACTCTCGGGCGGCCAGATGCAGCGCGTCGCCATCGCCCGGGCCCTCGCGAACAACCCGGCCATCATCCTCGCCGACGAGCCCACGGGAAACCTCGACTCCGCCTCCGGCCACGCCATCGCCGATCTCTTCGGCGAGCTCCACGCCGGAGGCCAGACCATCGTGATGATCACCCACGACAACGGTCTGGCCAGGATCGCCTCCCGCAGCATCCACATCCGCGACGGCGAGATCGTGGACGACAACCGCGCCGCCGCGTGAAGGAGTACCACGCACCACGTACCACGTACCACGTACCACGTACCGAAACGCTGCGTCATTGCGAGGAGCCGGCGAAGAGTAGTGCGACGAAGCAACCCCGTCCCACCACTACCGGCCCGCAGGTCTGGTAGTGGTGGGACGGGGTTGCTTCGTCGCGGTCCGTTTCGCGGGGCTCCTCGCAATGACGGTACCTTCCGCGCCTCGGTACGCGGTCGGCGAGGTGCCAGTCTCGCGGCGAAAGAAGCGAGCGAAATACGCCGGGTCCTTGAAGCCCAGCGCGTAGGCCACCTCCGCCGCGGTTGCGGCGGTGTGTAGCAGCTGCCGTTTCGCTTCGAGGGCCAGGCGCTCGCGGATGACCACTCCCGCCGGGCGGCCGAGATGGCGCCGCGACAATTGATTGAGATGGCCGACCGTGATTCTCAGGCGGCGTGCGTACTCCGCGGGCCGATGGTGCTCGTGGAAGTGATGCTCGATGAGGCGGCGCAGGCGAAGGGCGGTGGCGTTCTCGCGGGGAGCCTGGTGGGCCCGGTCGCCGAAGGCGCGTGAGAGCTGGATCAGGGTTTCGTAGAGCGACGCGCGGAGGGCGTGCGTCGAGTCGGGACGCAGCCGGCCGATCTCCTTGCGCATGGCCTTGAGCCGCGCTGCGAGCAGGGCCGCTTCCGCGGGCTTGAGGGCCAGCCGCAGGTCGCCCTCCTCGCGATGGAAGTAGGGAAGGGTGAAGAGGAACAGGGGATCCTTGAAGAAGTCCTCCAGGAAATCGGCGGTGAAGAAGAGACACCAGCCGTCCATACCGCGGGTCAGCCACTGTCGGGGTTGCCCCGGGCTGGTGAAGAAGACGCCGCCTTGAGCCACGCGGTAGACGCGCCCGTCCAGGGTGAGCGCGCCCCGGCCGCGGGTCACCAGGAAGATTTCGTAGAAGGTCAGCACGTGCGGGTCGCCGCCCGCCTCGAAGGTCTCGATGTCGCTGGCCCGGATCACGTCGATGAGCAGCTCGCGCCCGTATTTCGTCCGATGGAATTCA
>DAORUA010000622.1:0-1839 GCA_035432945.1 Vicinamibacteria bacterium
GCGGGCTTGATCACGAGCGGAGGCAGGAGACGCAGGACCTTTTCCCCTGCCTTGATGGTGAGGATGCCCTTCTCGCGGAGGCCCTTCACCACCAGGGACGCGTCGTTCTTGAACTCGACGCCCTGCATGAGACCGAGGCCGCGCACGTCCACGATCTTGTCCTTGTGCTTCCGCGCGATCTTCTTGAGGCCGCGGCGCAGTTGCTCGCCCTTCTTCGCCACCGACTCGACGAAGCCGGGGGCAAGGAGCCGATCGAGGATCGCGTTCGACGCCGCCGCGCACACCGGATTCCCGCCGAAGGTCGAACCGTGATCGCCCACGTGGATCTTGGGCACGAACTGTTCCGCGAGCAGGGTGGCGCCCATGGGCAGGCCTCCGCCGAGGGGCTTCGCCACGGTGAGGATGTCGGGGGTGATGTCCGCGTGCTGGTAGGCGAACATCTTTCCGGTCCGGCCGAAGCCGCACTGGATCTCGTCGACGATGAGCAACGCGCCGCGCTCGGTGCAGATCCGCCTCAGGCCCTGGAGGAATTCGTTGGACGCGGGACGCAGACCGCCTTCGCCCTGCACGGGCTCGACCAGGACCGCCGCGGTCTTCGGACCCACGCGTTCGGCGACGGCGGCGAGATCCCCCCAGGGCAGGAAGCCCGTGTCGGGAAGGAGGGGTGCGAAGGGCTCGCGGTATTTTGGCGTCCAGGTCAGGGACAGGACTCCCATGGTCCGACCGTGAAACGAGCGCTCGAAGGCGAAGAGCTCGGTGCGGCCCTGCTCATTGCCGACGCGACGCGCGAACTTGATGGCCGCCTCGTTGGCCTCGCTCCCGGAGTTGCCGAAGAAGACCTTCGAGGGAAAGGTCATGGCCACCAGGCGCTGGGCCAGGCGCGAGGTCGGCTCGGAGTGGTAGAGGTTGCTGATGTGCATCAGCTTCCCGGCCTGATCCTTGATCGCTTTCACCACCGCGCGGTCGCCGTAGCCGAGCCCGTTCACCGCGATCCCCGCGCAGAAGTCGAGGAAACGGCGGTCGTCGCTCGTCCACAAGGTCGAACCTTTGCCGCGAACGAGGGTGAGATCCCGGTCGTAGAGAGGGAGGAGAGCCTGGCTCATGGCGTGACACCAACTTTCATTTGAGAGAGATCCTGGTTCCGGCGAATCCGCCCTGCAGTCGGGCGCGTCCGGCGATGATGACGGCGGGGATGCCCGACCGGACGGCGTCGAGCGCCATGCGCACCTTCATGGTCATGCCGCCGTGAATGGCGCCGTCCGCGATGCGGGCCTCGATCTGCGCCTCGTTCAGGGTCGCGGCCGGGGATCCATCGAGGTTGACGCCGTCCACGTCGGAGAGAAACACGAGGGTCTCGGCCCCGATCTGCCGGGCGATCCACTGCGCGGCCTCGTCGGCGTTCACGTTGACCGCCTCGCCCGACGGCCCACCCGAAACCGGCGAGATCACGGGGACGAACCCGCCGGCCCAGAGCGCCTCGAGAATCTTCGGATCCACCCTTTCCGGTGTCCCCACGACGCCGAGGCCGGGAACGAGCGCGGCCCGGATCAAGCCCCCGTCGCGACCCGAGATCCCCGCGGCCCGAACGCCGGCGCGCAGGAGGCCGGAAGCGAGAGCCTTGTTCATCGACCCGCTGAGCACCATCTCGACCACGTCCATGGCCGGGGGGGACGTCTCGCGCCGGCCCTCGATGAACCTCGATTCGATGCCGAGCTGCTGCAGCATCCGTTCGACCTGGCGGCCGCCGCCGTGGACCAGCGCGACATTGCCCTCGAACCCGCCGATCTCCTTCGCAAGCGGCGTCACCAGGGCGGGATCCTCGAGCGCCGGACCTCCCAC
>DAORUA010000623.1:0-1831 GCA_035432945.1 Vicinamibacteria bacterium
CAATCGTCCTGCTCCTGGGGCCAAACGCCGCGGGCCAGGCCGGGCCGGGGACGCCCGCGACCGTCCCGCTCCGGGAAGAGGTGAAGACCGAAGGCCTTCCGCTTCTCATCGTCACCAACCAGTTCGGCCTCGCCGCCGAAGCCCAGGGCCTCGTTCCCTGGATCCGCGCGCATCCCGGGCCGCTGACCCTGCGTCCCGGGAGCCTGCTCCTCGAAGATGTCCGGGCCGCCACGGTCAGGGTCTCCCCCGCGATGGCGCGGACGCTCCGCCGTCTGAACCAGTGGCACGGCCTCGCCGCCCCGAAGGACAACCCCATCACCCACGCGCAGCTTCGCTCCGGCGCGCTCTCGCCCGCCTCCATCGACCGGATCCGCGCGATCTTCGAAGCCATGATCGAGCGCGGCGTGCGCATCGGGCCGAAGTGGCTGACCCCGGAGACCGGAGGCGAAGCGACGCTCGACGCGGAGCTGCGCCTGGTCGAGGCCCGCGACCCGAGATGGTCGACGATCCAGGACCTGGTGAAGGTCGCTGACGACCCGAGCGCGATCGCGGCGCTGTGCGAGAGCCGCGCGGCCGAGGTCGCGCAGGTCGACACTCACGGGCTCCTCAAGGTGGCGGTCGCCCGCCTTCGCCTCGGCGCCCCGGGCAGTTCGGAGGAAGTCCGCCGCGCTCTTCTGACCGTCGCTCAAAACGCCGCCCCCACCTACTCGCTGGGCCCGGAGGAACAGTTCGCGCTCGTCACCGGCGAGGACGGGCAGGGCCGCTACGTGGGGGGCTGGCACACCCACGCGCCCCACGACGTGAACGGCGGCTGGGCGGGCGGCGACGTCCCGAGCTTCGAGGACATGCAGAACGCGGTCCAATATGGGCAGTACCTGACCCTTGCCTTCCAGCCCGACGGCTTCGACCTCTACGACGCCGAAGCCCTCGGCGACGCGAAGCGAGTCGACCTTTCCCTGGTCAAGGTCATCCGCTACCGGTCTCCGTCGTGGCGTGAGCACTTCCGCAAGCTGCGGCCCCGAACGAGCTGAAGCCGTACCGTCATCGCGGTACCGCGGCGCATGCGAAAATCACCCCAGATGCGAGACCGCGCCAGATTCCTTGCCGCTTTCGTGAAGCGGCCGTTCGACACGGGCTCCGTCACCCCCTCTTCGGCGCAGCTTGCCGAGGCCATGGTCGAGGGGTTGGGGATCTCCGAGGCCGACACCGTGGTCGAGCTCGGGCCCGGGACCGGCCCTTTCACGCGTGTGATCCAGGAGCACTTGAAGCCGGGGGCCTGCCTGATGTGCTTCGAGATCAACCCCGACATGGCGGCATCGCTGCGGCGCGCTTTCCCCAAGATCCACGTGGTGAACGACTCGATCGAGAACCTCGCGCAGCACCTCAGGGAGGCGGGCCGCGACGGCGTCGATGCCGTGGTCAGCGGCCTGCCCTGGGCCGCCTTCTCACCAGACCGTCAGCGGCGCCTTCTTGACGCGACGGTCGCGCCCATGAAGCCGGGCGCGCGCTTCGCGACCTTCGCCTACTCGCACGCGGCCTGGATGACGCCGGCGCGCCGGTTTCGCGAACTGCTCGACTCGCGCTTCTCGCAGGTGGAGACGTCGGAGGTGGTCTGGCGGAACGTGCCGCCCGCTTTCGTCTACCGCTGTCGAAAGTGACGCCTCAACGATAGGCAGAGCGTCATCCCGGCGGAGGCCGGGATCCAGATCATTTGAGGAAGTAGCTCATCATCCGGAACCCCCGGGTTCCGTCCTTGACCAGGGTCACGGACTCGGCGCCGTCCTTGTGCTTCTCGAACACGGAATTGAAGCGGACGGTGATGTACTTGCCG
>DAORUA010000624.1:0-1831 GCA_035432945.1 Vicinamibacteria bacterium
GCGACCGGCCGGGAGATCCCCGGGCCCATCGATCCGGACGACCTGCTCGTTCACACGCACCGGGACCAGCATCCCGCCGAGGTCGCGGCCCAGGTCATCGCTTCGCGCTTCATCCGCACCACCGGCAAGGAGAAAGCGGTCGAGCGCGGGCTCAAGGCCATCAACGAGATGGCGGGCCGGGGGGCCGAACTGGCGAGCCTCTTCGTGGGGGGACGCGCCTTCGAGAAGAAGGCCAAGGACTTCCTCGGCGTGGTGTCGCGCGACTACTCCTACCGCTTCCGCGAGCCCAAGCACCTCTCGCCCGCGACCATCGAGAGGCGGCTGGTCAAGGCCCGGAACGACGCGGCGAAGAAACTGGAGTCCCGCGGTCCGGATCCGAGGCTCCACGTGTTGCTCACCGGCGCCACCGGCTTCCTGGGCAAGGAGATCCTGTTCCAGGCCGCGACCGATCCCCGCATCGCGCGAGTCACCGCCATTGTGCGGTCCGAGCAGATCACGGACCGGAAGACCGGGGAAGTCCTTCGCGTGATCAAGGCCCCCGAACGCGGCGCCCTCCTGCTGCGCCGGCTCGCCATCGCGGAGGACCCGCTCTCGAAGTTCGAGTTCGTCCAGGGCGACATCGAGGAGCCGGATTTCGGCCTTTCCGCCCACGACCACGACGTCCTCGCGAAAAGCGTCACCCACGTGGTCCACTGCGCGGCCTCGGTCTCGTTCGACGACCCCTACGAGGCCTCCTTCCGATCGAACGTCCTCGGCTCCATCAACGCGCTCGCGTTCTCCCTCTCCCTCCAGCAGCGGCGGGGTTCGCCCTTCGTCGAGCACGTGGCCATCGAGACCTCGTACATCCACGGCCGCAAGCGCAACGCCATGGCCCAGGAAGAGGCCCTCGTCTTCCCGCGGCACTTCTACAACAACTTCTACGAGCTCACGAAGGCCATGGCCTCGATCGAGACCGACCGGCACCTGATCGAGAAGGGCCTGCGGGTGGTCCAGCTCCTGCCCTCGATCGTGATCGGCCACTCCGAGACCGGGAACAACCGCGGCGACACCAAGGTGGTGAACGCGCCCGTGAACGCGTTCGGCCGGGCCAAGGAAGTCGCGGACAGGCTCGACGCCGACCTCGCGGGCAAGCCGCGCCAGATGCTCCTGCAGTGGGCGGGCGGCCAGTTCCCCGGCGACCCCACCGCGGAGCTGAACTTCGTCCCCGTCGACCGCGTGGTCCAGGGGATCCTCGCGAGCCTCACCGCGACCGAGGCCATCGGCACCCGCATCCATCTCGCCACCGACAACCGGATCCGCTCCATCGATGTGGTGCGCACGGTGCGCGAGGAGCTGGGGGTGAACGTCCGCCTCTCCGATCCCACCATCTACCGGAACGTCACCCTGCCCATCGTGAAGGCGGTGCTGACCCGGCTCGGCGAGGACAAGCTCGCGAACGCGCTCGAGAAGCTGGGCGCGATCTTCGGCGGCTACGCGGAGTGGGGCCAGCCCGTCCACTCGGTGGGAAACGACGTGCGCCTGCTCGGCCTGTCCATCAGGCGGCCGGACACCGAGAACGCGTTCCGGATGCTGTGCCGCCACAATCGCTACGTCCAGCAGTACGGCCGGGTGCGCGACGCGGACGAGACCGCGCGTCGCGAGCACGCCTGGGAGAGGGCCCTTCAGCGGATCGAGGCGCGGACCGGGCACCAGGCCGGAGCCCTGCGGCCCCGGGAGTTCAAGGAGCACCTCGCCGAGGAGCTCGATCTCGAGACCTTCACGTTGAAACACGAGGAGGCCGCGCCTTTGCGCGCGCCCTCGCGTCGCAGAACAGCCGTTCGAAAAGCGGGAT
>DAORUA010000625.1:0-1823 GCA_035432945.1 Vicinamibacteria bacterium
GCTGGGCGTGGTGGATCCGATCGACCCGCACCAGCGTCCACGCGTCGACCTCCCCTCCGAACCACTCCCGCAACTGAGCCAGCGCCCCTTCGGCCAGGGTGGCGTCGCTCTCGGGGGCGATGGGGCCGAGAACCGTCGCGGAGACCAGAGCGCGAGCGTCGGAGGAGTAGGCGGCGGAGACGTTGGTCATCACCGCGAGGTTGTTGACCGGACCGATGTCCGCGCCGTTCAGGGCAAGCCATGGCCCCGGAAAGGGAGCCTTTGGCGCCGCGAACGACAGGCAGGTGACCGACTTCGATCCGGCGCCGGGGCGCCGAAGGAGACGTCCGGCCTCCGGACCCTCGGTGGCCACCACGATCGTTCCCGATTCGAGCGTCTCGCCGCCCTGCAGCCGGACCATCGAGCCCTCGATGGCGGTCACCCGGCAGCCCGTGCGAATCGTCCCGGGGGCGAGTCGCGCGGCCAGTTGGTCCGCGACCGCGCCCATGCCCAGCGCCGGCACCGCCGCCTCTCCATCGGCGAGGCAGCGAAAGACGTAGCGGCAGAACGCCGCGTCCGACGACAGCGTCCGGTCCAGGGTGATCCCGCCGAACCAGGGCCGGAAGAAGCCGTCGATGAAGTCTCTGGAGAAGCGGTGGGCGTGCAGCGCTTCCGCGAAGGACATCCCCGCCGGTGTGCTGAACTCGGATTCCGAGGCACGGGAGATGCGGGAGCGGAACGTGGCCAGGCGGAGGCGGTCGCTCATCCGGCCCGGAGGTCCGAACAGTCCAAGGGCGCCAAGGAGCGGCCGCCGCCAGGGATCGCACAGCCTCGTGGACTTCCCATGCCTGAAGACCAGCGCGCCGGGCGCGAAGGCCTTCAGGTCCAGAGCGCGGAGATCGAGGGCCGCCTTCACCTCGGGGTACCCGGTCAGGAGGACCTGGAAGCCTCGGTCGATCCGGAAACCGTCGACGAGGTCGGTGCGCACCCTGCCCCCAGGGCGGTCGCTCGCTTCGAGGAGGGTGACTTCGCGGCCTGCGGCCTGGAGCAGCCCGGCGGCACGAAGCCCGGCGAGGCCCCCTCCGATCACGATCACCCGTTTCGACATCGGGGCAAGGATAGACGGGTGGGAGGCCGACGGCGCGCGCGGCCCCCTGCGCGTGCTACCGTCACCTGGGCGGAATCAAAGGAGCAAGAGCATGGCCAGCAAGCACGAAGTCGCCAAAGCCGGGATCTCGTTCGGGACCGCGCTCGCGATTACCATCTCCTGGAGCCTGCATAAGTCGCTGCTGTGGGCCGGCATCCATGGCATCTTCGGCTGGTTCTACGTCGTGTACTACGCGCTGACCCGTTAGGGGGGCGTCCGTCTGGCGCTCCCATGGAGCGTCACGCGTCCGTCCGAAACCGGTATCCCACGCCGGCCTCGGTCATGAGATGACGGGGGCGGGCGGGTTCGTCCTCGAGCTTGTGCCGCAGGTTCGCCATGAAGACCCGGAGGTAGTGGGTGTGGTCGACCGATCCCGGCCCCCATACCGCTTTCAGGAGTTGACGTTGCGTCACCACCCGGTCCGCGTTCCTCGCGAGTTCAGCGAGCAGTTTGAATTCGTTCGGGGTGAGGTGAACCTCGCGGCCCGCGCGCAGAACGCGGCGCGCGGCGAGATCGACCCTGAGGTCGCCGGTTTCGATCACCGGCTCGTCTGCGCCCGGCCCTCGCTGAGAGCGACGCAGGGCCACGCGCATCCGGGCCAGGAGCTCGCCGATTCCGAAGGGCTTGGTCAGATAGTCGTCGGCCCCCGCGTCGAGGGCCTCGATCTTGTCGCGCTCCTGGCCGCGCGCGGAAAGCA
>DAORUA010000626.1:0-1821 GCA_035432945.1 Vicinamibacteria bacterium
TCGCTCCCGAGGGCGTCGACTACTACATCCCGAAGATCGTGGCCGCCTTCCCCGACAAGCCCCTGGTCATCCATTTCCACAACGACTTCGGCATGGCCGCTTACAACACCGTGCGCGCGCTGCACCACGGCGCCACCATTCCCACGGTCACGGTCAACGGCATCGGCGAGCGCGCAGGCAACGCGCCCCTCCACACCACGGTGATGATCCTCAAGGAACTCTACGGGGTCACCATCCCGGGCTTCCGATACGACATGCTCTGGCAGCTCAAGACCAAGGTCGAGGAGATGAGCGGCCTTCCCGTGGGCGGAGGCGAGCCCATCATCGGCCACAACGTGTTCACCCACGAGACCGGGATCCACACCGCGGGCATCACCATCCACCCCGCCATCTACCAGGTGGTTCAGCCCGAGATGGTGGGCGGCGAACTCCGCTTCCTCTTCGGCAAGCACTCGGGGGCGGTCGCGGTCGAGGCGGTCCTGCAGCGTAACGAGGCGAAGCTCACCCGCGGCGGTGTTTCCATCACCCCCAAGCTGGTCCAGACCCTGCTCAAGCTGATCAAGGACATCCGCGAGAGGCGGGCCCAAAGCGCGGACCACGCCGAGGAGATCCGCCAGTACTACTCGAACCTCAACAACCTCGGGCTCACCGAGGACGACCTTGTCTCCTACGCGCTGGTGCTCGGACCCGAACTAAAGTAGCCGCGAGGGGCACACTCCAGGATGCAGACACCGGCCGCGCAGCGATCGAGAATTCCCGCGATCGCGCGCGGCCTCTTGATCCTGGCTCTCGTTCTCTCCGCCCTGTTTCTCGCCGCGCCGTTCATCCCCGGGGTCAGGGTGGGCACGGGCCTGGCCGCGGTCTTTGTCCTGATCACCGCGACCGCCCTCCTGGTGAGCCTCCTCGTGGTGCCCCTTCCCAAGGCGCCCTGGATCGCGCGCGCGGCCCAGCACACCCTGGTGGCGCTGCTCATCGCCCTGGGCCTCACCATCCTGCCCAAAGCGGCGCCCCTGTGGCTGCCCCTCGCGATCCTGGTCATCTTTACCGCCAGTTCGGAGTCCATGCTCTGGACGGTCACCCTGGGCCTGGGGTCCGGACTGCTCCTGGCCGGCGCCACCCGCCCGCCCACCGCCCTGGATTTCCTCGCCGACATCCTGGGCCTTGGAGGAACCGCGCTCGCCGCGAGTTCCGCCTTCGCGCGGCTCAAGACGCGCAGCGTTGAACTCGGCCGGGTCATCACCAAGATGAGGCAGGGCGCGGATTTTCTGGAGACCGAGATGGATCCGGAAAAGACCTTCCGCGGCACGGTGCGGCGGAAGGAGGGGCCGGCCCTCCGGAAGGTGAGCGAAGAAGCCCGCACCCTTCGCGACCTCGAGCGCTCGGCCCACCTCACCAAGACCCTCGCTCCCTTCCTGGCCCTCGCCCGCGGCGTGAACCACGCGCATGCCGCGCTGTTCTTCGACGTCGATCAGGCGCGGGGCGGGGCGTTCCTCCGGGCCCAGGACGGCCCCCCCGAGATCTTCACCGAGGCGGTTCTGCCCCTCAACACCGATCCGGTGGGCTTCGTCCTCGAACGTCGGCGCACCTTCTACGCCACCGACTACCGGAGCCTGCTCTGGTCGCTCCCCTACTACAAGACACAGAAGCGCATCGGCACCCTGATCGCGGTTCCCGTGTTCGTGCGGGGAGCGATCAGCGGCATCCTGGTGGTGGATCACGAGGAAAGTCAGGCGCTTTCCGACGTCGAGGACTCCCTCAAGAGGCTCGCCGAGCTCATCTCCCACGTGGTCGAGAACGAGCGCGAAACCCTGGCCCACGCCG
>DAORUA010000627.1:0-1819 GCA_035432945.1 Vicinamibacteria bacterium
CAACATCTCCTGATGCTGGGGGCGAACCCGCTCGCTTCGAACGGCTCCCTGATGACCGCGCCCGGAATCCGGAAGCGCCTCGTGGACCTGCGCGCGCGGGGAGGACGCGTGGTCCTGGTCGATCCTCGTCGCACCGAAACCGCGGCATATGCGGACGTCCATCTCGCGATCCGGCCCGAGACCGATGCGCTGTTCCTCCTCGCCCTCATTCACACTCTCTTCGAAGAGAAGCTCACGAACCCCGGGCGGCTCGCCGGGTTCACCGATGGCATCGATGACCTCGCGCGCATCGCGAAGGACTGGAGTCCCGAGGCGGTGGCTGATGCGGTGGGCCTGAGTGCGATGGCGATCCGGACGGAGGCGCGCGAGTTCGCGCAATCGCCCTCGGCGGTCTGCTATGGCCGCGTCGGCATCTCCACCCAGTCGTTCGGCGGTCTCGCGTCGTGGCTGATGAACGCGGTGAACGTGATCACCGGGAATCTCGACCGGGCGGGCGGGTTCATGTTCACCCGGCCCGCCATCGACGTGGTCTTCCTCGCCGGCCTCGCCGGCCTCAAGGGACGCTTTGCGAAGTACCGCAGCCGGGTGCGGAAAGCTCCGGACTTCGGCGGCGAATGGCCGGTGGCGACGCTCGCCGAGGAGATCGAGACGGAGGGGAAGGGTCAGATCAAGGCTCTCGTGACCCTCGGCGGCAATCCTGTCCTCTCGAGTCCGAACGGCGGACGTCTCGAGCGTGCGCTTTCCGGCCTCGAGTTCATGGTGTCGATCGATCCGTATGTGAACGAGACGAGCCGGCTCGCGAGCCTCATCCTGCCGCCCGCTACGCCGCTCACCCGGGATCACTACGACCTGGTCTTCCACCTGCTCGCCGTCCGCAACACCGCGAAGTACTCAAAGGCGCTCTTCGAGAAGCCCGCGGAGGCGCGTCACGACTGGGAAATCCTGCTCGGTCTCGCTGATCGCCTCGCGCGAAAGCGGGGTGGCGACGGCGTGGCCGCGCGCCTGACCCGCAGCGTCATGGGCCGCCTGGGTCCGCGAGGCGTGATTGGAACCCTGCTTTGCTTCGGCCCTCACGGCCCGGGTCTCAATCCGTTCGGCGGGGGAGTGACGCTCGGGAGGCTCGAGCGCGAAGTGTCGGGTATCGATCTTGGGCCGCTGGTGCCGTGTCTGCCGGAGAGGCTGTACACGCCTTCGAAGCGGATCCAGCTCGCTCCTCAAGCGTTCGTGGACGACCTGCCGCGACTGAGAGCCTGGGCGGGCGAGGCGTCCGCTCGAACCGCCACCCTTACCCTCATCGGCCGGCGCCAACTTCGCAGCAACAACTCGTGGATGCACAACTCCGAGCGCCTGATGAAAGGCGCGGATCGCTGCACCCTGCTCATGCATCCGAAGGACGCGGAGGCGCGCAGCCTGGTCGACGGTCAGCGGGTCCGGATCGCCTCTCGATCCGGGGAGGTCGAGGCCCCCCTCGAGATCACGGACGCGATGCGCGAGGGCGTGGTCTCACTGCCCCACGGCTTCGGCCACGCGCGCGACGGGGTGCGGCTGACCGTCGCGCGAACCCACGCGGGCGCCAGTTTCAATGACGTGGCTGACGATCTCCGCACCGATACGCTTTGCGGTACAGCCGCGTTCAGCGGTACCCCGGTGGAGGTAACTCGCACCCCGCAGTAGGGTCCAAGGTCGTGTAGCGAGAAGTAGTTGGGTCATCGCGAGCCGCCAACCCCTCACCAAGCTCGCGCAACGGTTGGCTGTTGGGTCGTCATTGCGAGGAGCCATTCCGTTGGTACCGCGACGAAGCAACCCCTTGTCACCACTA
>DAORUA010000628.1:0-1787 GCA_035432945.1 Vicinamibacteria bacterium
CGATGACCGAAGGCCCTGAATTCTTCCGGGTTCATGGGCCGGACTCTAGCCGAGCCCTCCTCCCCTTTCTGTGGCAGGATGACCCGCATGTTCCATCGCTCTTCGAAAGCGTCCCGTCTCGGCCTGGCCCTGGCCATCGCGGCGCTCACCCGGACGGGCCGCGGCGCGGAGCCCACACCGGCCCGGGACCTCTCGACCTTCTTCAAGGTCGGTGTCGCCGTTCTGGACACGAACGGAGACTCCTTCGCCGACGCGGCGAACGTCCGCTTCGTCCTCCCCGCGACGCCCACGGCGGCGCAGATCGCGGGCGCGGCCAACATCGCGGCCCGGGTCGGTCTCGAGACCACGGCCATGAACATCCCCCTCAGGCGCGGCCCCGGCCCGGAGATCGCAGTCTCGTTCGTCAACGCCACCGGGCCGGAGGCCCTGGCGCTCGGCGAGGACGAGGGTCTCGTTCGTTTCACGCCGGGCGCAACTCCCTCCCTGCTGGTGAGCGGAAGGACGGACGCCGGGATCATGGCCGCGGCCGAGTACGTGGCCGCGCGTCTTCCCCACGCGTGGGACGTCAAGGGCGCGACCCTCGACAAGGTGGCCGCCGACATCAGGGACGCGCTCAAGCCGTCAGGGGTCGTGGATGCCGAGGTGGCGATCAACGAGGCGGTGGTCAGCCGGGAGTCGGCCGCGCGGATCCTGGTCACGGTAAAGCTCGCGCGATCGCCTGATCTGGTGAGGGCCAGGGCCGCCCTCGCCGCCATCGCGGCCCGCCCCGTCGCCGCCACGCCACGGCTCAGCTATCGCGGCGTCACCGCGCTGCGCGTCCTGCTTACCGCGGGCGCGGCCCGAGCCACCGTGGAGATCAAGGGCGTCATGAAGCCGGAGAGGCCCCAGCCCATCGCGCGGCGAGCGAGCGGCTCGAAGGAAGGCCTCGACCTCTCGACCTTCTATTCGATCGATGGAGCTCTGGGCGACTCGGATAACAACCTCATCCCCGATCGCACCGAAGTCGTGATCAGCGCGTTCGGAGAAGGCACCGAGCGCATCATCGACCTGGCCGCCCGCATCGGACTCGAGTCCACCGGTGTGTCCATCCCCCTCGCGGTGGTCGCGGATTCGATCGACGCCACCACTCCCCCTCGCGTTCCCGAGGGGGCGCCCTCCCCCACGCCCGAGGCCGACAGCGACAAGGAGCGCCCCGAGACCCTGCCCATGCTGATCCTGGTAGGCGCCAAACATCCCGTGGTCGAGCGGCTGATTCGCGACAAGAAGTTCGAGCTTCCCGCCCTCGCGCCCGGTGAAGGCCTGATTCAGGTGGTGAAGAACGCGTTCGGCGGCCTGCCCGGCCAGGGCAAGCCCGCAGTCGTGGTGGCGGGAGGCGATGCGGCGGGAGTGGCGCGCGCACTGGCCCAACTCGCGGAGACCTTCCCCCACATCGCGGCGCGCGGCAAGGACCGGACCACGGTGGACGACATCGAGGAGGATGTCCGCAGGTTCGTCCAGGCCCGCTCGCCCGGAGGTCAGGCCGCGACCGCGCTCTACAAGCTCGATCGTCTCGTGACCTCGCTGCAGGGCAGGGACCTCGCGAGCGCGCGAGTTAAGGTCTTCGTCGAAAAGGCGGAACCGGGTCTCGATGCGGTGGTGCGGTCCCGAATAGGGACCAAGCTGGGCGGGTCGCTCGAAGTCGTGGTCGAGGATCTCGACGTGCAGAAGGCGAAGCCGATCGTGGTCGCGGGCGCGCCCGTGACCGGCGAGATGGACATCGCCTCCGAGGTGGACACGTTCTGGAAGAC
>DAORUA010000629.1:0-1778 GCA_035432945.1 Vicinamibacteria bacterium
GCTCGCGGACTGGCGCGCCTCGCACGTGGGCTTCATCTTCCAGTTCTACAACCTCCTGCCGGTGCTCGACGCGTTCGAGAACGTGGAGCTGCCGCTGCTGCTCACCTCCCTTTCCCGGCGCGAGCGCCGGGCGCGCGCCGAGATGGCCCTCGCCCTGGTCGGCCTCTCCGACCGCATGGAGCACTACCCCAACGAGCTCTCGGGCGGGCAGCAGCAACGCGTGGCCATCGCGCGCGCGGTGGTCGCCGACCCGACCATCATCGTGGCCGACGAGCCCACGGGAGACCTCGACCGCAGGAGCGCGGGCGAGATCCTGGGCCTGCTGCGGCGCCTCAACGAGGAGATGGGCAAGACCATCATCATGGTCACCCACGACTGGCACGCGGTGGAGAGCGCCCGCCACGTCGTCCACCTGGAGAAGGGGGAGCTCGTCGATGCCCCCGCGGGGCACCCCTAGGTGCACTACCTCAAGCTCGTCTTCAAGAACATCTTCCGGCACAAGCTGCGGAGCCTGCTCACGCTGGCCGGGCTGGTGGTGGCGATCCTCGCCTTCGGCCTGCTGCAGACGGTGGTGAACGCCTGGTACGCGGGCTCGGACATGGCCTCGGCGCAGCGCCTCATCTCGAGGAACGCCACCTCGCTCGTCTTCCCGCTGCCCGTCTACTACCGCGAGCGCATCAGGACGGTGGAGGGGGTGACGGCGGTGTCCACGTCGAACTGGTTCGGCGGCATCTACAAGGACATGACGCCGGCCAACTTCTTCGCCCAGTTCGCGGTGGACCACGAGAACTTCTTCGACCTCTACCCCGAGTTCAGGACGAACCCCGAGGAGATCCTGGCGTTCAAGAAGGACCGCCGCGGCGCCATGGTCGGCCGCAGCCTCGTCGACAGCCACGGCTGGAAGGTGGGCGACGTGATCCCCGTGCAAGGCACGATCTACCCGGGCACCTGGGAGTTCGTGGTGCGCGGCATCTACGAGCCGAAGGACGAGAGCACGATCACGCGCCAGCTCTACTTCCACTGGGACTACCTCAACGAGCAGATCAAGAGGTTCTATCCCCGCCGTTCCGAGCAGGTGGGCGTCTTCGTGGTGCAGATCGCGGACGGCTCGCGCGCCGCGGAGGTGAGCCAGGCCATCGACCGGGAGTTCCGCAACTCGCTCGCCGAGACCCTCACGGAGACGGAGAAGGCGTTCCAGCTCTCCTTCATCGCGCAGACGGAGACGATCGTCATGGCCGTGCGCGTCGTCTCCTTCCTGGTGATCGTGATCATCTTCGCCGTGGTCGCGAACACCATGGCGATGACCGCCCGCGAGCGGCTGGCCGAGTACGCGACCCTCAAGGCGCTGGGCTTCGGCCCCGGCTTCGTGGGCGCGCTCATCGTGGGCGAGTCGCTCATGATCACGCTGCTGGGCGGCGCGCTCGGGATCGCCGCCACCTTCCCCGTGGCCGCCGGCTTCAAGGCCGCGATGGGGTCGTTCTTCCCCGTATTCCGCGTCTCCGCCGAGACGGTGGCCCTGCAGGCCGCGTGCGCGGCCGTGGTGGGCCTCCTCGCCGGGCTCGCCCCGTCGATCCGCGCGGCTCGGGTGAGGATCGTGGACGGGCTCAGGTACATCGGATGAGTTCGAACATACCCTCACCCCCGACCCCTCTCCCAAGGGAGAGGGGAGAAAAGCGGCGGCCTCTCCCAAGGGAGAGGGGAGAACTGCGGACCTCACCCCCGGCCCCTCTCCCGGAGGGAGAGGGGAGAAAAGGGCTCCCTCTCCCTTGGGAGAGGGC
>DAORUA010000630.1:0-1776 GCA_035432945.1 Vicinamibacteria bacterium
ACGTGTGTGTCCGGTCCGCGGGCGGGGGAGATCCCGCTCCCGGCGCCAAGGGACATGGGGACGAGACGTCGCTCCATACCGGGATCTTCCAGGGCGTCCCGAACGCGGTCGAGATCCGCGACCTCATCCTCGAGCGCCTCCGGAAGTTCCGCGAAACGGGACTGGGGGATCCGGAGGATGCGCGGGCCCAGGCGCCCGCTCCCGCGACGAGCCGATCGGTCGCCGATGCGATGGACGAACTCCTGACCGAGGCGCGCGCGCTGCGGCGCGCGGCGGCGGAGGACGCCGCCCTCCGGGCTTGATAACCTCGCGCGCATGACCATCCTGGAGCGAGTGACCGCCGATACGGTTTCGGCGATGAAGGCGAAGGACCAGCCGAGGGTGGAGACCCTGCGCCTGCTGAAGTCGGAACTCAAGAAGAAGGAGATCGACAAGCGCGCGCCCCTCGACGAGGCGGAGGCCCAGAAAGTGATCGAGGGCCTGGCCAAGCAGCGGCAGGACTCGATCGACCAGTTCGCGAAGGCCGGCCGGACCGAGCTGGTGCAGAAGGAGCAGGCCGACCTGGCGATTCTCCAGGCCTTCCTGCCCGCCTCCGCCACCGACGATGAGATCAAGGCGGAAGTCGACAAGGCCGCCGCGGCCCTCGGTTCGCCCACCGCGAAGGACATGGGCGCGGTCATGAAGGCAGCACTCGCGGCGCTCAAGGAGACCGGCAAGCTGGTGGACGGCAAGAAGGTGAGCGAAGCGGTGAAAGCCCGCCTCGCCTAGCCCTGGCGACCTCACGATGAGCAAGGATCGAGTGTCTCGGGCCGGAACCCGGGTCATGGCCGGTTTCGACGGACATATCGCGAACAGCCACGCGAAGCGGCTGATTCGCGATTTTCGCGTCCAGTCGCTGATTCTTTTCAAGCGCAACGTGGACAGTCCTGCCCAGGTGGCGGATCTCGTCCGCGAACTGCAGGGCCTCGCCCTTGACGCCGGCTACTCGCGTCCGCTCCTCATCGCCATCGACCAGGAGGGCGGCCGGGTGCAGAGGCTGCGGGCGCCCTGGACGGTCTGGCCGCCGGTCCGCCGCCTCGGCGATCTGGATTCCGAAGATCTCGCCCGCCGCATGGCGGAGTCGATCGCGGCCGAACTCAAGGCCTGCGGCATCGCCCTCGACTTCGCGCCCGTGGTGGACGTGGACACCAATCCGCAAAATCCCATCATCGGCGATCGTTCCTTCGGGCGCGACCCCGAGCAGGTGGGGAAGCTCGCGGTCGCCTTCATCGAAGCCATGCAGGGCGCGGGCGTCGCCGCCTGCGCGAAGCATTTCCCCGGTCACGGCGACACCGACCAGGACTCGCATCTCGACCTGCCGGTGGTCGAGCATTCGCGGTCGCGGCTCGAGGACATCGAACTGCGGCCGTTCAAGAAGGCGATCGCCGCGAAGGTGGCCACGATCATGACCGCGCACATCGTGGTCCGCGAGCTCGACGAGAAGGTCCCCGCGACCCTGTCCCCCGCGGTGGTCACCACCCTGCTGCGCGACGAGCTCGGCTACAAGGGCGTCATCGTGGCCGACGACCTCGAGATGAAGGCGGTGTCCGCGAACTGGCCCTACGCGATTTCCGCGGTGCTCGCCGCGAAGGCGGGCTGCGACGTGCTGCCGGTGTGCGAGCACGAGGAGGCGCAGGTGGCGGTGATCGAGGCCCTGATCCGGGCGGAGGAGAGCGGCGAGCTGCGCAAGAGGGATATCGACGACGCTCTGCTCCGGATCGAAGGAATGATCGACAA
>DAORUA010000631.1:0-1773 GCA_035432945.1 Vicinamibacteria bacterium
GACGATCGACGCACCTCTCGCGGCGGGCGAACCGCCGCCGACGGACGGTTCACTCTCGACCTGCCCGAGGCGGGAGACATCACGCTCACGACCTCGGTCGAGAGTTTCGAGGGATCGTTCCGGACGGTTCAGGTGACGGGTCCCACCGACCTCGGTGATTGGACGTTGTCGCGCGGCCTTCGCCTGCGGGGTGTGGTCGTGGACGGCAAGGGCTCTCCGGTTCCGGGCGCGCGGGTCGAGAATCAGTCGGCGCGGCAATTCCCGATGACCTTCGCGGAAACCGACGAGAAGGGGGCCTTCGAGATGAGAGGAGCCAGCCCGGGAACGATTCGGCTGGTGGCCAGCCATCGCGATCACGCCGCGGCCCGGGTGGCCATCGAGGTTGCGGTCGACGAACGCGGCGATCCCGATCCCGTCCGCATCATTCTCACGAAGGGCGGAAGAATCGAGGGTGTGGTGCGCCAGCGCGACGGCTCACCGGTGGCTCAGGCGCGGATCGAGTTGTCCCGGTCCGACGGCGCTTCCGTGCCCCGGACCGCCGAGGCTCCGCAGTACCGGGCCACCTCTGCGGCCGACGGCACGTTCGCGTTCGCGCTGCAGCCGCCCGGGGCCGGCCGAGTGACCCTGATGTCGGGTCAGGGCGGGCAATACACGAGCGTCACCAGCGCCGAGGTCAGCATCCTCGAGGGCGAGACCACGCAGGTCTCCCTCACGCTGCGTTCCACGGTGGTCCGAGGGGTGGTCCTTCGGAATGGGAGTCCCGGCGCTGGACTTCGAGTCACGGTCTTCGGCGATTTCATGGTGACGAGTGGAGGGCCACAGGACACAGCGAGTCTTTCCGGCGGCATCCCCTGGTCCGCCGCGACGACGGATGCCGAGGGACGCTTCGCGTTGAGGGTCGCCGGTCCCATCCGCGGTGTGGTGAACGTGAACGACGCCCGCGGAGAAAGTCACCTGAGCCGCCCGGTGGAGGTCCCTGACGTGGAGGAGTTTGAGCTCAATCTCGAGTTCGGCTCCGCCCTCGCCACCGGCCGGGTGATCGACGCCGCGACCGGCCAAGGGATCGCGGAGGCCCGCATCTCCGCGGCGCCCGCGGTGATTCAGCCCAATGTGCGAACCGCGATGCCGACCGCTCGCACGGACCGCTCCGGGGCTTTCGAACTGCCCCTCGAGCCCGGTGAGTTCCAGATCAGCGTCAATGCCGACAACTACCTCGGCGTTCGTGCGCCTTTCACGATTTCGCCACCGGGAACATCGCTCGGCGACATCGAGCTCGAACGCGGGGGCACGCTTCTCGGCCGGGCCGTACTGCCCTCAGGCCGGCCCGCAGCCGACGCGCAGATCCGCGCCATGGGAGCCGGGACGGGCGCTTTCGCGATGGCGGGTCCCGACGGTTCGTTCACTCTCCGCGGGCTGCCCGACGGGCCTTTCAGCATCACCGCCAGCGACCTTCTCGACAACATGACCGTGGTCCGGGTCGAGGCCATCCCTTCGGACGTGTTGGAGATTCGGCTGATGCGGGCAGCGCAGATCACCGCCACCCTGGCGGGCGATTCGGAGGCGCGGATGGGGGCAACGATCGCGGTGAGCAAGGTCGATGGAGAGCTTTACTCGGGATCGCGCCTGTTCAGAACGGATCCGCGCGGTACCGCGACGATGGTGGCGCCCGCCGGCCTCCTCACGTTGACTGCCCGGTCCGCGACCCACGAGGGTTCGGCACTCGTTCAGGCCTCACCCGGCGAGGCGCTTACCGTGACCATCGAACTCACGCCC
>DAORUA010000632.1:0-1771 GCA_035432945.1 Vicinamibacteria bacterium
CGTGACCGTCCTCGCCACCCAGGCCTCCGGGGCCACCCTCATCCACGACTGGCTGTACGAACTGCGCCTCTTCGCGCTCGATCAGCTCTCGGGCATGGGCGCGGACCTGTTCCTGTGCGACCCGCATCGCATCCTCATCAACGGGCCGCGGATGCTCAAGGGCCGCTCGCTCGACAGCCGCGACATCCGCTCGGGCATGGCCCTGATCGCCGCGGCCCTGGCCGCGGATGGAGAGAGCCGGATCGCGCCGCTCGAGACCGTCGAACGGGGCTACGAGGGCCTGGTGGAGCGCTTGAAGTCCCTTGGCGCTTCGGTCGAAACCGAGGCCTGAGGGGGCGGCGCGCCGCTTCGGTGCCGGCAGGCGAACTTCGATAGAGTACCGAGCCGAACCATGCCACGATTGATTGCCGGTCCCACGCAGGTCGAAGCCGCCGGACAGCCGCCCAAGATCATCCGCGAGTACATCGGCCGGGTGAATTCCGGCACGTCCGCGGCGAGCGTCGCCCACATGAAGTCTCCCTCGGGCTGGAGCGAGCCGAAACAGACGCCCGAGTTCGACGAATACACCGTCGTTCTCGCGGGCATGCTTCGAGTCGACCACGAAGGCGGATCGATCGACGTGAACGCGGGGCAGGCCGTCATCGCCGAGCGCGGCGAATGGGTGCGGTATTCCTCGCCCGGGAAGGACGGCGCGGAGTACATTGCCGTCTGCCTTCCCGCGTTCAGCCCGGACAGCGTTCATCGCCACTCCTGATCCCTCCCCAAAAAGCCACGAGCGCCAGACCTTGAAGCTCAACGCTCGAATCGCACTTCTCGCCGCCGCGCTCGTTGCGCTCGGGGTATCTCCCTCCGTGGCCGCGGACGAGGTGGTCGTGCTGTCCGGAGGCGGGGGGCACCGGACCGTGGTGCTGGTCATCGACGGCCCGAAGGGGCCGGAGATCGCGCTCGAGGAGGCGGCGAAGGGACTGGATGTCTCGTTCTCGCGCCAGGGCCGCGACGCGAAGGTGACGCTCAAGTCCGGCGGCCGGGAGGTGACGCTGGAAAACGGCAAGAGCCTCTTCAGCGTGGGCGGGCAGCTCCGGGCCATGGCGGCGCCGGTGCGCGTGGTGGGCGAGCGAACCTACGTCTCGCCGCCCTCCGCCGCGACCGTCCTGGGAGCCGCCCTCGGCCAGCCCGCGGCGTACCGCGCCGCGTATCGCGCCCTGGTCATCGGGGCCTACGAGGCGCCGCGGCTCAAGGTGACGAACCTGGTCGCGGCCTCGACCATCGAGAGCACGATGGAACTGAGCAAGCCCGTCCCGTATGACGTCCGCAAGGAGCCGAATCGGGTGGTGGTGACCTTCCAGGCCGACGTGATGGAGACCGACTTCATCGCCGAGGCCCTGCCCGGCCGGATCGTGGGCTCGGTCCGGTTCGAGCGGGCGACCCCGCCCCGCCTCGTCTTCGACCTCGGGGAACGATTCGTCTCGGTGAGAACGTCGGAGCGCGACTCTCAGCATGTGGGCCTGGTCTTCGATGTGGCTCCCGCGGCGGGCGCGGGGCCGAGTCCGGGTGCTTTGGCGACGCCTCTGCCCCGGCCCTCCGTGGCTCCGGCGACCGGTTTCAGACGTCCGATCGTGCTCGTGATCGACCCGGGCCACGGCGGGGACGACGGGGGAGCCCAGGGCCCGGGGGGCCGGTTCGAGAAAGACCTGACTCTCGCCCTGGCCAGGCGCCTGCGCGCGGCCGCGGTTGACGCGCTCTCGATCCAGGCCTTCCTCACCCGCGACGG
>DAORUA010000633.1:0-1768 GCA_035432945.1 Vicinamibacteria bacterium
CCCTGGAGGACGCTGCCCTGCTGATCCTGGCTCTGGAACTGGAGCGACGCCGCGGGAAGGCCGTTCACGTTGCCGCGCTCGATCGAGCCCGCCTGCACGCCTTCCTGCCTCGCGAATTCCCCGGCCGCCGCCGCGGGCTCGCCCCTCGCCAGCGCCAGGTTGAGAATCGCGTCCTTCGACGACGGCATCGCCGAGACCCCCTGCTTCTCGTTCTGGGTGGCCCAGCCCTGAGGGAAGGTCATGCGGAACGCCATATCCGGGTGGTAGAAGACCTCATCGCGGAAGAATCCCTCGCGCGGGTTCTCGCCAAACATGAGACCGTCGAGCTGACGGATGAACTCCGGGCGCAGGAGCCGCGTCCCCGTCGCGTGCTGCTCCTGGATGGTCCGCTTCATGTCGGCGAGGCGGTTCGGGGGTGCGGGGTGGGTGGACAGCCAGTTCGGCAGGCGGTCGCCGCCCCCCGCGGTCGAGACCCCGTCGAGCATCCGGAACACGTCGAGCATCCCCTCCGGGTTGTAGTCCTTGCGCACGATGTAGCGAAGGCCGAGCTGATCCGCCTGACTCTCCTGGTCCCGGCCGAACTTGAGAAAGACCAGACCGAAGGCCTGGGCCAACGCGTCGCCGCCCTGACGCAGGGTGGGCGAGAGGATCATGCCCACGCCGAGCCCGACCATGCCCAGCATCTGCTTGCTCTGGGAGCTCGCGGTGTGCCTCGCGGTGACATGGCCGATCTCGTGGCCCAGCACGCCCGCGAGTTCGGCCTCGGAGTTCATGTGCGCGAGGATGCCCCGGGTGACGTAGACGTACCCCCCGGGAAGCGCGAAGGCGTTCACCTGCGGATCGTCCACCACGCGGAAGGTCCACGGCAGTCCCGGGCGTTCCGAGGCCGCGGCGAGGGGCCGTGCCACGGACTCGACGTAGGCCTGCAGCCGGGGATCCTCGAAGTCCCCGTACAAGCCGTGGAACTGCTGGTCGGCCTCGAGACCCATGGATGCTTCCTGGCTTTCGCTCACCAGCATGAGCTGCTTCTTTCCGGTCGCGGGGTTGGTCGCGCACGAAGCAAGGATGGAGGCGCAAACGATCGAACCGGCGTGACGAAGGAGTCGCTTCATGGTCTGCGGCGAGTGTAGCGCGCCTCCTCGGCGGGCCTGCAGAGCCCCCGTTAGACTTCCCCGCCCATGACCCGCCTTCGCGGCCGACTTCCCGCCGTGCTCCTGCTGGCCCTCGGCACCGTCCTGGGTCTCGCCCTCCTCGAGGCGGGCGCGCGCGTCGCCGCGGTGCGAGAGGAACGACGACAGGGCAGGCTCGATCGCGACCTCGCGGGCGTGAAGGGCCCGGGCCCCGGATCGACCGTGACCCTCGGCCAGATCATCCGAAAGTCCGACAATCCCCGCATCGTGTACGAGCTTCGGCCGCGCCTCGATGTCCGGTTCGTGGGCGGCCGCCTGACCACGTCGGACGCGGGCTTTCGCGGCCGGGAGGTTACGTCTCCCAAGCCTCCGGGGGCGTACCGCATCGTCGGCATCGGCGATTCGTACATGTTCGGCCAGGGCGTTTCGGACGACGAGACCTACCTCGCTCGCCTCGCCGAACCGGGGACCGGCCTGCTCCCGGGGCGGCGGGTGGAGTCGATCAATCTCGCCGTGCCCGGCTTCAACACGGTCATGGAAGTCGAGCTGCTCCGTGAGCGCATCGCGCGCCTCGAGCCCGACCTCCTCCTGATCGAAATCGTGGGGAACGATCTCGATCTCCCGAATTTCCTCTGGAG
>DAORUA010000634.1:0-1763 GCA_035432945.1 Vicinamibacteria bacterium
GTGACCCTGGAGATCGTGATCGGCGTCGATGGCAAGGTGGGGCGGGCCCGCGTCCTCCGTTCCATTCCGCAGCTCGACGCCGCCGCCATCCAGACCGTGCGCCAGTGGGTCTTCTCCCCGGCGATCAAGGGCGGCCGCCCGGTGGCGACGATTGCCCAGGCGCCCGTGAGTTTCCGGATCTACTGAGCCGCAACCCGGTTCGACCCCCGCGCGGCCCGGTCGTCCTCTCCTTGGTAGACCATTGTCCCCGCCGCGGGACAAACGCCATCCACGAGTGGCGATGCAGGCCCGGTCTTGACTGGCGCATCTTTTGCTCTGATCGCGTTGCCGTGACTTAATATGATTGGATCCTCTTATTAAGGAGCGCCTCTCCATGACGCGATTCCGCTTTCATCTTCTCTTCACCGCCTGTCTCCTCGCCGTTTCCTCGTCTCCCGCTTCGGCCGCCGATCCGCAGAAGAAGGACGCCAAGAAGGAAGTCGCCTTCGGCATCGACGTCGCCCAGCGCGGGCTTTGGCAGGAGGCGCGATTCCGTTTCGAGCAGGCGACCGCCCTGGATCCTGAATCGGCTTCCGCCTTCAACAACCTGGGCGTGACTCTCGAGCAGCAGGGCGAGTTCGAAAAGGCGCGCGCCGCCTACGAACGCGCCCTTCAGCTGGAGCCCAAGAACCTCTCGATTCAGCAGAACTACGATCTGTTTCGCGAGGCCGATGAAAAGAGGAACCGGAAGCTGAAGAAGGACGCGCCTGCGAAGCCCAGGGAGACGCCCGCCCCCGACCCCGGGGCCCCCAAGGGCGAGGGATCGGAGATCCGCCGATGAGAATGCGCCACCGTCTCCTCGGGGCCGCTCTGGGCGCCGCGTTCCTGGTCTCGGGCTGCGCCAGCTCGCTCGAGGTTCCGATTGAAACGCCGCTCAAGTCGAAACTCGATGTCTCGAAATTCCGGCGGGTCCTGGTGGCCGGCTTCGTCACCGACCTCGTCGACGAGGGGATCGATCTGGCTCCCGAGACCGCCCGGCTCATTCAGAACCAGCTCCGCTCCGCGTCGAGACTCCAGGTGATCGAGCCCGACCGGCCGCCGTTGAATCAGGCCCTCGCGAAGGCCTTCAAGCCGACCGAGGACGTGCGGGTCACTCGCGACGACCGCGACCGGTACCGCGCCGAGGGAGAGAGGATTCTTCAGGACACCGCGTTCTGGAGGAAGCTCGGGGAGGAGTACCAGAACCCGCTCATCGTGACCGGCAAGCTCGCCTTCGAGGAGCAGAACCGGTCCGGATTCCAGCAGGAATCGGCGCTCGTCCGCGACAGCCGTGGACGCGTGGTCGAGAGACGCGGGAACCGGTATTCCGAGCGGAAGGCCTTCAATCTTTCCGCCGACTTCTCCTTCATCGACGGGGCCACCGGACGCCTGCTCCACAAGGAGCGCTTCTCCGAGGAGGTGGTCTACGGCGAGGAACAGAAAGTCTCGCCCCTCTCCTCGTACTTCGAACTCATGGACCGTCTCCTGCCCAATTTTCTTGGCGTGATCTCGCCGCAGAAGATCCGGGGGACCCGCGTTCTCCTGCCGTAGTGAAGCCCTTTCGAGGATGACCATGACCCCGCCCCTCATGAAACGATCTCTTCGTCTCCTTGCGCTCTGGCTGGTCGCGGTGCTCGCGGCCCCCGCGGCTTTCGCGCAGTACATCCCCTACTTCGGCAAGAACAAGGTCAACTACGACAAGTTCGCGTGGCGGGTCTACAAGAGCCCCCATTTCGAGGTCTACT
>DAORUA010000635.1:0-1752 GCA_035432945.1 Vicinamibacteria bacterium
CGACCGCGAATAGCGCGGATTGAGCGAGAGAGAGATGCGGGAGCTGGCCTGCAGAGCGACGGTCCCGGTCACGTTGACGCTGGAGCCCCCGTCCTCGTTGCCGGAGAGCGACACGCGTCCGAAGAAACGGGTGGGGCTCTGAAAGGCCACGTCACCTGCGCCTCGGCGCCCACGCGCTGCCTCTGCAGTTCCCCGGCGTAGTTGTTCTCGACATTCGCGGAGAGGCCAGCCTGCCAGAAGTAGAACAGCCCCGGCTTGGTCTGGCGATAGGCGAAGGCGCCGAAGCCCGTGACCCCATCCGCGGTCTGAAGGGATCCCACGTCGTTCCGTTCGTGCTCCGGCGATTCGAAACCGGCGCCGACATCGAAGATCCAACTGCCTTCGCCCTTGCTGAAGGAGAGGTTGCCGGACGCGCCATCGAGCCTCGTCCGGGTGGGGTCCAGGCTCACGTGGGTGGCGTCGGGCCGCTGGAAATACCGGGCACTCGAACGCTGGAGGCGTTCGATGTCCGCGGGCTCGCCGGTCACGCGCGTGTAACCCAGATTGCCGCTCACTTCGTAGGTCCGGTTGGCGAAGCGGTGCTCGAAGTCCACGTAGGCGGTGAACGCGTTCTTGTTGTAGAGGGCGGCGAGAGGATCCGTCTTCTGGAAATCCCGGGTGACGCCGGCGAGGAAGAGGCCGATGCCCGAGCCGTTCCGACCAAGCTCCTGGCGCAATCGCACCACCCCGTACCCCGTTCGCGGGCCCACCGTGACTTCGCTGACCGTCTGGCTCGTGGCGTCGTAGATCGAGGCCTCCTCCTGGGCGGTGAGCGCGAACAGGCCTCCCATGGTGAGACCGGAGGCGGAACGCCCCGAGATCTTGGCGGCGGCGAGGATCTCGGAGCTCCGCGGGTATTGGACCGCGTCCCCTTCCGCCTCTCCGCTGGGGGTGCCGCCGATGCGTCTCGAGTAGAAGTAGCCCGAAACCGCGTTGAAGATTGCGGCGCCCTCGGTGAAGAACGGGCGCTTCTCCGGGAAGAAGGTCTCGAACGCGGAGAGATTCACCTCGGCGGGATCAGGCTTCGACCTGGCCGAAGTCGGGGCGGATCGTCGATTCGAGGGTGAGGTTCGGGCCGAGGCCCATCTTGAAGTCGAGGCCAACCCGTGAACGCTGGTCCCAGCCGTCCCGGAACGGCGTGCCCTCGTCCTCGCCCTTGACCCCGGTGGTCGCGGCGTAGGGCAGAAGTTCGATGCGGCGGGTCGGCTTGATGCCGCTGATCCCGTGCAGCTCCCCCATCCGGGAGGACCAGCCGGTCTCATCCTTGGGAATGGGGATCCAGAACACGTCCTCGTTCTTCGAAGGGATCCAGCGGTCGACGTTCAGGCCCCACACCTGGGTCTCGCTCGCGTTGAAGCGGAGTTGCGAGAAGGGAATGCGGAACTCCGCGCTCCAGCCGCCTTCGTACTGGTGGGCCTTCGCCTCCCAGACCGGGTCGTAGCCCGAATCGCGGTTCCACTCGCTGTCCGAGCGGTGGAGGAAGTCCAGGCGCGCTCCGGAGGCGCTCACCCCGTACGAGTACGCGGTGCGTTTGTCGTGGAAGGTGTCGAGGGAGATCCACACATGCTCGGACTTGAAGGCCCCGTCGCGCCTGGTGAGCGGCGCCTGGATCTCCCGCCCCTTCACTTCCATCTTCGCGCCGACCCAGAGCGCCTCGTCGTCGTACGCGAAACGCAGTTCCATGGCTTCGGACGGCGGCACGCCGAAGACCGG
>DAORUA010000636.1:0-1750 GCA_035432945.1 Vicinamibacteria bacterium
CACCCGTTCGATGAGCGGAGAGATGAGGGCGAGCCTTTCGCGGTCGACGTCGAACACGCGCACTTCGCGGATGGGCAGGCCCGAGCTCACGAGCCCCCGGACCAGGAGCGGGGTGCGCACGCCCGCTCCCCCGATGATGGCGATGTCGATGGTCTTCACCGGTTCCGGACTTCCCGCCGGCCGGCCAGGGTTGGAGCGCTCCATCCGTGCGATTATGGCACCAAGGGTGAACGCCGGCGCCATGGACCATGGTTAAGCTTGACTGAACAGGGCATGCACGAAGTCCAGATCCTCTCCGACATCGCCACCGCCATCGTGGCCGCCACCGCCGCGGCCCTGCTCGCGCGTCTGTTCAAGCAGCCCCTGATTCTCGGATACCTTCTCGCGGGCGTCGCGGTGGGCCCCGAGATCGGCTTCGGCCTCGTTCACGACCACGAGACCATCGAACTGATCTCGGAGATCGGCCTCATCCTCCTCCTCTTCATCATCGGCCTCGAGATGGACGTGGCGAAGCTCATGAGCGCAGGCCGGTCGCTCATCCTGGCCGGCATCCTCCAGTTCCCGATCAGCCTCGCCATCGGCCTCGGGTTCTTCCTCCTCCTCGGCCTCCCCCAGGGCGACGGCAAATTCGACGCGGCCTACGCGGCGGTAGCGGTGTCGCTATCCAGCACCATGATCGTGGTGAAGCTGCTCTACGACAAGTTCGAGCTCGCCACCCTGCCCGGGCGGCTCACCCTCGGCGTCCTCGTCTTCCAGGACGTTTGGGCCATCCTGGTCCTGGCCATCCAGCCGAGCCTGCTCGATCCCTCGCCCCTGATCGTGGGCGCTTCCCTCCTGAAGGGCGTCTGGCTGGTGGTGGCGGCCCTGGGGGCCAGCCGCATGTTCCTGCCCCGGCTCTTCGCGTTCATCGCGAAGGTGCCCGAGTTGATGCTGGTCACCGCCCTCGCCTGGTGCTTCCTCATCAGCGGCATGGCGAGCGCCCTCGGCCTGTCCCGCGAGATGGGCGCCCTCATCGCGGGCGTGGGTCTTTCGACCCTGCCCTACAACCTCGACGTGATCGCCAAGGTGATCAACATCCGCGACTTCTTCGTCACCTTGTTCTTCGTGGCCCTCGGCATGCAGATTCCCATGCCGACGCCCGCGCTCATCGGCGTGGCGGTGGCCACGTCGCTCTTCCTGGTGGCGAGCCGCTTCGTCTCGGTGTTCCCGATCCTCTACGGCGCGGGCCAGGGCCTGCGCACCAGCCTTTTGCCCACCATCAACCTCGCCCAGATGAGCGAGTTCTCCCTGGTCATCGCCGCGCTCGGGCTTTCCCTCGGCCACGTCTCGCCCCAGACCGTGGCCATGCTGACCTTCACCTTCGCCTTGACCTCGGTGCTGTCCACCTACGCGATCGGGGCGAATCACGAGATCGAGCGGGCGCTCAGCGGGGGGCTCAAGGCCCTGGGGGTCAAGGACCGGGGAGGGGCTCCCGAACCCGCCGGTCACGCGGGAGAGGCCGACGTGGTCTTCCTGGGTTTCTATCGGGACGCGAGCTCCATCCTGCACCAGTTCGAGATGGAGGACCGGAGCGACAAGAGCAGCTCCATGCTGCACGAGATCCAGGTCATCGATTTCAACCCCGAGGTGCTGGACGAGCTGAAGCGGCGGGGCATCGCGTGTCTCTACGGAGACGTCGCGAGCCAGGAGACGCTGCACCACGCGGCCATCCACCACGCGGAAGTCGTGCTGTGCACCCTGCCCGACTCGA
>DAORUA010000637.1:0-1750 GCA_035432945.1 Vicinamibacteria bacterium
CGAGGAGGATGACCACGTCCTGGCCGTGCTCGACCAGGCGCCGCGCGTGCTCGATCACCATCTCCGCGGTCTCGATGTGGCGCGAGGGCTCGAGGTCGAAGGTGGAGGCGATGACCTCGCCCTTCACCTTCCGCTGCATGTCCGTCACTTCCTCGGGGCGCTCGTCGATGAGGACCACGAGGAGGGTCACTTCGGGGTGGTTGGTGGCGATCGAGTTCGCGAGGTTCTGCAGGATCACGGTCTTGCCCGTGCGGGGCGAGGCCACGATGAGGCCGCGCTGGCCCTTGCCCAGGGGCGTCATCATGTCGAGGATGCGCCCGGTCATGTTGGTGGGCGTCGTCTCGAGATGGAGCCGATGCTGGGGATAGAGCGGGGTCAGGTTGTCGAAGAGGATCCGGTCCCGGGCCGCATCCGGGTCGAGATTGTTGATGCTGGTGATCCGGGAGAAGGAATAGAAGCGCTCCGCGTGCCGCGGGGCCCGCACGATCCCCGAGAGCTTGTCGCCCGTCCGCAGGAAGAAGCGCCGGATCTGCGAGGGCGAGACGTAGATGTCGTCGGTCTCCGCGCGGAAGCCGACCTCGGCTCCGCGCAGGAAGCCGTAGCCCTCCTTGGTGGCGGCGAGGACGCCGGACGAGGTCAGGGGGATCGGGCTGTGGGAACGGATGCGCAGGAGGCGGCGCAGCAGCTCCTCCCGGGGCAGCCCGGGCGCGTCGACGATCCCGTTCTCCTCGCCGACCTCGATGAGGCGCAGCCGGTCGGCTTTCCGCAGTTCGGAGAAGTCGGCGATGGAGAAGAGCCCTTCGGTGGGCGCCTCGACCGCCGCGGCTTCGGGCGCGGCCGAGGGCTCAGGCTCCTCTGCTTCGACGACTTTCGGGTGTCTGGCCATTCAGGGAGGAAACGCGAATCGACTAGTGCGTGACCGGCGCGCTGGGTTCGGGAGGCGGCCCTGGGGCGACGATCTGGGCGGGGGAAGCGGGGGTGGGCAGGATGGCGATACGGAAGACCTCGTCCACCGAGTCCACGAGGTGGATGGTGAGGGCCGCCTTCACTTCCTCGGCCACGTCGGCGAGATCCTTCTCGTTTTCGCGGGGCAGGATCACGGTGGTGGCGCCGATGCGATGGGCGGCGAGGAGCTTCTCCTTCAGGCCGCCGATGGGGAGGACCTTGCCGTGCAGCGTGATCTCGCCGGTCATGCAGATGTCGCGGCGGACGGGCGCCCCTTGCAGGGCGGAGACCAGCGCGGTCGCGATGGTGATCCCGGCCGAGGGGCCGTCCTTGGGGATGCCGCCCTCGGGCACGTGGATGTGGATGTCGATCTTGCGGTAGAAGGTGGGATCGATGCGCAGTTCGGCCACGTGCGCGCGCACGTAGGAGAGGGCGGCGCGGGCGCTCTCCTGCATGACGTCGCCGAGCTTGCCGGTGAGGGTCAAGGCGCCGCGCCCGGGCATCAGGGTCACCTCGATGGGCAGGGTTTCGCCGCCCACCTCGGTCCAGGCGAGCCCCATGGCGAGGCCGACTTCGTTCTTCTCCTCGGCTTGAGGATCGCGGAAGCGCGGCACGCCGAGGAGCTCGATCACGTCGTTTTCGGAAAGGACGATCTTGTAGTCGGCTCCCCGCTCGACCACGCGCCGCGCGGTCTTGCGGGCCAGGCTTCCGATCTCGCGTTCGAGGCTGCGCACGCCCGCCTCGCGGGTGTACCGCCGGATCACGGTCTTGAGCGCCGCGTCCGGAATCTCGAGGTTCGCGATCT
>DAORUA010000638.1:0-1750 GCA_035432945.1 Vicinamibacteria bacterium
TGCGGGCCACCGTGAAGAAGCCCTGCTGGAACGCGATCTGGCCGGTGCCGTTGCAGGTGCCGCAGGTGGTGGGCTTGCTGCCCGCGGCCGCCCCCGACCCGCTGCAGGTCACGCACTTCTCGTGACGGGGCACGCGGATGGTCTTGGTCGCGCCGAACAGGCCCTCCTCGAAGTCGATCTCGATGGTGTAGCGCAGGTCGGCGCCCCGTCTCGCTCCGCCGCCGCGGCGCCGCCCGGGATCCCCGAGGCCGAAGAAGTCGCCGAGGATGTCCGAGAAATCGGCGAAGGTGGAGGGATCGAACCCGCCCGCTCCCGCCGAGCCCGAGACCCCGGCATGGCCGTAGGCGTCGTAGCGCTTCCGCTTGTCCGGGTCGGAGAGCACGCTGTAGGCCTCGGCCGCCTCCTTGAACCTGTCCTCCGCCGCCTTGTCGCCGGGATTGCGATCCGGGTGGTACTTCATCGCGATCTTGCGATAGGCGGACTTGATCTCCTGGTCCGTGCTGGTTCTCGAGACTTCGAGAATTTCGTAGTAGTCGCGCGCCATGTGTTGCTGTGAAAAGGCCTTCTGCGGGAAGCGGGCCCTCGCCTTTGGCGGGGCTCAGGAAAGAGGTTGCGGACCTCCGCGCTAGGCGCGGAGCATCGCGGAGGAGAGGATCTGGGCGATCTCCTCCATCTCGCGCAGGGAACGCTGGAGCGTCGAAATGGTGTCCTCGATCTTCAGGCGCTGGGTGTCCATGATCGCGGTCTGGATCTTGGTCTTCTCTTCCGCGGAAAGCTTGCGCTCGAGAAGGGTGAGGGTCCGCTGGGAGTTCGCGACCAGCCCGCTCACCTGCTGGAGGAGCTTCTCCTTCTCCTTGGTTTCCTTCTCGCTGACCTGCCGCAGCTTGGTCTCGCCCACCAGGCGCTCGAGCTCGCGCTCGTTGATGCCGCTCGCGGGATGGATGACCAGGGACTGCGAACGTCCGGTGGCCTGGTCGAGCGCGGAGACCGAGACGATGCCGTCCGAGTCGATCTCGAAACCGACCTCGATCTGGGGGAGTCCGCGCGGGGCGGGCGGGATGTTGGTGAGGTCGAAGCGGGCGAGCGACCGGTTGTAGGCGGACATGTCGCTCTCGCCCTGGAGGACGTGCAGCTCGACGCTCGTCTGGTTGTCGGCCACGGTGGTGAAGATGCGCGACCTTCGGGTGGGGATGGCCGAGTTGCGGTCGATGATGGGGGTGAAGGTCCCGTTCATGGTCTCGATGCCGAGGGTGTACGGGGTCACGTCGAGGAGCACGAGGCTCTTGACCTCTCCCTCCATGATGCCGGTCTGGATGGCCGCGCCCATGGCCACGCACTCGTCGGGGTTGATCGAGCGGTTCGCCTTGCGGCCGAAGACCCGCTGCACCACGTCGACGACCTGGGGCGCGCGCGTCTGGCCGCCCACCAGGATGACGTCGTCGATCTGGTCCGCCTTGAGTCCGGCGTCGTTCAGGCACCGCCTACAGGGCTCCTCGGTGCGCGAGAGCAGGTCCTGGGTCATCGCCTCGTACTGCTTGCGGGTGAGGGTGGTGGAAAGATGCTTGGGGCCGGAGGCGTCCGCGGAGATGAAGGGCAGGACGATCTCGGTCGAGTCCGCGGTGCTTAGGTCGCACTTCGCCTTCTCCGCCGCTTCCTTGAGCCGCTGGCGCGCCATGCGGTCCTGGCTCAGGTCGATGGAGTTCGACTTCATGAAGTCCTCGACCAGGAAGTCGATGATCCTCTGGTCGAA
>DAORUA010000639.1:0-1749 GCA_035432945.1 Vicinamibacteria bacterium
ATGAGCAGGGTCTCTCCCGCCGCGATGAGGAGGTGGAAGAGGGCGGCGTTGGCGAAGCACAGGAGGAGCGCCACCGACAGAATCCTCAGGGCGAGGGCGCCCTCCACGAAGCCGGGGCCGAGCACCTGGAGGATTTCGGGCGCGCACAGGGCGAGACCCGTGGCCGCGGGCACGCCGATCCAGACCACGAGACCGAACATCCGCTGCGCCGCTCCTCTCGTCCCCCGCACCGCGTCGCGCGACACCGCGGGAAGAGCGCCCGCGGCGATGGCGGTGGGCAGGGTCAGGAGCGACTCCACGATCCGCAAGGCGCCGCCGAAGAGGCCGACCACGTGCTCGCCGTGAAAGGCCTGAAGGAGGAACAACTCCACCCGGGTCGACAGGATCGCCAGATATCCGTTCACGCCGAGAGGGAACGCCTGGCGAAGGACCGCGCGCGCCGGAAGGCCCGGGGCGCCGCCCTCGCTCCCCCGCCACCCCCCGCGCAACAGAAGTCCGCCGAACAGGACCGCGGGGACGATCGAGAGGGCATAGGCGCGGGACGCGCCGGGGACGCTCATGCCGAAGGGGGCGCCGATCACGAGACCGACCAGGGTGAGGCGGAACACGAAGAGGAGCAGCGCCTCCTCGACCCGTCGTCCCAGCGCCCGCAACGCGGTCCCGGTCATCTCGATCCAGCTCGCTCCGAGGAAGTGAACGGTGGTGAGCGCGAGTATTCCCGGCTCGACTCCCGAGAGCCGGGAGGCGAGAGGAATCAGGGCCGCGCCAAGCGCCACCACCACCCCGGTCATCAGCGCCTTCATCACGAAGAGCGTCCGCAGGTTCGCATGCGTCCTCACGATCAGCGGGACCACGATGGCGTTCAGCCCCAGGTCGCTCAGTTCCGCGATCATGAGGCCGATGGAAAGGGCCAGGAGGAACGCTCCGAACGAGGTGACGCCGAGCGACCGGGTCAGCCAGAGGGTCGCGACGATGGAGGAAAACCGGACCACGATCTCCGCGCCCAGGCGGATGGCGCTCCCCACCGAGGCATCGCGAGCCGACGTCGATGGGCTCGCTTCGATCACGCCACCCTCTCGCCCGCGCGAAGACGCATCTTCAGGCGCGCCCATCCCGCGCGCAGCGCGGGTTTCACCGCGGCAACCTTGCGGCCGTTCCTCAGGAGCCGATGCGCTTCCGCGTCGTTCTCGATCCAGGCGCGCGCCGCGTCGTAGTAGCGGGCCGAGCGACGACCGCGGACCAGGGTTTCGCGATCGGAGGCTTCAGCCCACGGCCTCCCATTCACCGCGCGGTCGCCCACCTCGAGCGCGTACTCCGTGCCCCGGATCGGGTATGCGGTGGTGGTGAGGACCACATCCGGCGCGCTCCTCCGGATGTGCTCGACGGTGGCGGCCAGGTCGCAATCCTCCTCGCCCTCGTAACCGACCATGATGAAGAAGCCGACCTCGATGCCCCGCTCCCGCAGGACGCGGGTGGCGTTTCGCACCGTCTCGACCTTCACCCGCCGGTCCATGGCGTCGAGAATCCGCTGCGACCCGCTCTCCGATCCGATCCACACCCGGAAGCACCCGAGCGACACCAGGGCGTCCGCCACCGCATCGTCGACGCGCTCGGCCCGCGAGATGCACTCGAACGGGATCCTGAGCCCCCGCGCCTTCATCTTCGCGGCGAATTCGAGGGTCCAGCCCTTGTGGATGGTGAAGACGTCGTCGACGAACCAGATCCTCTCCGGCGCGTACCGCTTCTGAA
>DAORUA010000640.1:0-1741 GCA_035432945.1 Vicinamibacteria bacterium
CCCGCGGATTCGACCGCGGACCTGGTGAGGAGGATCTCGCCGGCCTTTGCCGTGTCCTCGCCCAGCTTGCTTGCGGCGTTCACCTCTCGGCCCCAGACGTCGATGTCGCCCACGCGAAGCATCTCGCCGTAGCCGATGCCCACGCAGAGCAGGACCTCGGTCTCGGGCGGGCGATTGAGATTGAACTGCTTCAGCGCGTGCTGCATCTCCACCGCGCACCGTACCGCGCATGCGGTGCGCCGGAAGATCACGATCAGCGAATCCGCCTCGATCTTGATGAGGATGCCGTCGTGCTTCCGGATGATGGGCGAGAGCATCTCCTTGTGCTCGAGGATGACCTGCAGGAAGTGGAGGATCCCGAACTTCTCGACCTGGCGGGAGAAGCCGGAGAGATCCGTGAACATGACCGCCCAGGTCTCGCCGAACAGATCCCAGATCCGCTGGTCGAGGGCCTTGAGGTCGACCCCGGGGCGCGCGCGCTCCGCGATCAGTTCCCAAAGTCGATGCTCGCTGCTCTTGAGAAGTTCGTCCCTCACCGTGCCGGAAGCCTACTCTGGCCGCGGTTCCGCCGAAAGCGGAGCGGTGACAAGGATCGCAGCGCCAGTCCTTGATGGGCGGGGCCCTGTGCTACGCTGAATGAGCGAACCCTGATGAGAACGTACGTCCTCGGCGATCCCACCACGCTCTTTGCGGAACCTCCGGTCGAGGTGTCCCTGGTGAGCGACGACGCGCATCTTCTTCGCCTCCTGGGCGATCGCGATGCCCTCATCGTGGCCGATGCCCAGCGCCTCGTGAAGGCGGGGCCGTCGATGGCCACCGTGCTTTCCTCCGGCCTGGCCGCGGCGGTGGTGGTGGTGGGAAGAGCCGAAGACGTGACCCCCGCCCTGCAGGCCTTCCCTTCGCTGCCCACCGTCCACGTGGCGCCCATCTCCCGGCTCGCTCTCGAACGGGCCTCGCGCCACGCCCGCGAGACCGCGGGTGGGACCGCGTACCTGGCCCTCGAAGGACAGCTCGCCCGCCGCAACGCCGAGCTTTCGGAGCTCAACAAGATCGGGGCCGCGCTCTCCGCGGAGCGCGACATCAACCGCCTCCTCTCCCTCATTCTCGACAAGTCGCGGCAGATCACGTCGGCGGACGCGGGCAGCCTCTACCTGGTGATGAAGGGCGACTCGGGCCAGCCCGACACCCTCAAGTTCGCCCTGGCCAAGAACGACTCGGTGTTCTTCGAGTTCCAGGAATCCCGGATGCCGCTCGACCAGACCTCCATCGCGGGCTACGTGGCCATTCACGGCACCGCGGTGAACGTGGCCGACGCCTACGAGCTTCCCGCGGGCACGCCCTACCGCATTTCCAGATCGTTCGACACGAAGTCCGGGTACCGCACGAAGTCGATGCTGGTGGTGCCCATGCGCGACCACCAGGACGAGATCATCGGGGTCATTCAGCTCATCAACAAGAAGAAGGACGCGTCCGCCATCCTGAAGCCGAGTTCGGTGGTCGAAACCCAGGTCGTCTCCTTCGACGACCTCGACCTCGACCTCACCATGTCCCTGGCCTCGCAGGCCGCGGTGGCCCTGGTCAACACCCGGCTGATCGAGGGCATCAAGGCGCTGTTCGAGTCGTTCGTGGGAGCGTCGGTGACCGCGATCGAAAGCCGCGATCCCACCACCTCGGGTCATTCCGGCCGGGTGGCCGAACTCACGGTCGGCCTCGCCCGCAAGATCGACGGCGCGTCCTCCGG
>DAORUA010000641.1:0-1734 GCA_035432945.1 Vicinamibacteria bacterium
TTCAGCGGCACCATGGCCCTCGCGGCACCCGAGCTGTGGCTGCCCCTCAGCGTCTACGACGCGACCCTCAACGACTTCCAGAAGGGGGACGGGCGCGGCGCCACCCGGCTCGCGGACCGGGCTCACCGGAACCTGATCCTGGTGGGTCAGCTGAAGGAAGGCGTCACCCTCGAAGCAGCCTCGGCGCAGGCGAAACTCATCGGCAACCGTCTGGCCTCGGCCTACCCGGCGGAGAACAAGGATCAGACCCTGACCCTGGCGCCTCTCTCGAGGCTGTCGGTCAGCACGAATCCGGTCTCCGACGCGCCCATCGTGGCCGCCAACAGCATCCTGCTGGCGCTCGCGAGCGTCGTGCTCATCGTCGCGTGCTTCAACCTCGCCAACATGCTCCTCGCCCGCGGCGAGGCCCGCCAGAAGGAGATCGCCCTGCGCCTCGCCCTCGGTTCGGGCCGGTGGCGCGTGGTGCGCCAGCTCCTCACCGAAGGCCTCGTGCTGGCCCTGGTCGGAGGGACGCTGGGCCTCGGCCTCGCCTACGCGCTCACCCGGCTGCTGGTGTCCTCCTTCATCGCGGTGGCGCCCCTCGCCATCGTCTTCCCCATGACCCCGGACCTGCGTGTGCTCGCGGCCACTTTCCTCTTCTGCCTGTTCGCCACCGTGGTCTCGGGTCTCGGACCCGCCCTGAAGCTGTCGCGCCTCGAGGTGTTCCCGCAGCTCAAGGAGCAGGCGGGCGAGGGCGGCGCCATCTCCCACGCTCGCGGCCGCTTCTGGCTGCTCGCTCCGCGCAACGTCCTCGTGGTCCTGCAGATCGGCTTGAGCCTCGCCCTGCTCGCCACCGGCGGCCTCTTCGTGCGCGGGTCGCTGGCCGCCGCGAACTCGGACCCCGGCTTCCGGCTCGAGTCCGGCGTGCTCTTCGAACTCGACCCCGCACTCGCGGGCTACGACACCGCGCGCTCCCAGCAGCTCTACGGCACCGTGCTCGACCGCGTCCGCGCGCTTCCCGGGGTGGAGGCGACGAGCCTCGCATCGACCGTGCCCTTCGGATCGTTCTCGGACAGCAGCCGGGTGCGCAAGGCGGGGACGCCCGAGCGCGACGGCTCGGGCAAGGCTCTCGGCATCAGCGCCGAGCACGTGAAGGTGGGAAGCGACTACTTCAAGTCGCTCGGGCTCACCCTGCTCCGCGGCCGCGAGTTCGACCTGGCCGAGGAGAGAGGCGTCACGGGCATGAAGCCGGTGATCATCAGCGAACCCCTGGCGAAGCAGCTCTTCGGCGACGAGGACCCGATCGGCCGGACGGTCCAGTACGGCGGCGCGGGCGACGGGGGCAAGGGTGTGCGGATCTCCGACGATGTCGAAGGCAGGCCCTCGATCCCCGACGCGCTTCAGGTGATCGGCGTGGCGCCCGGACTGCGGCAGGACCTGTTCGACCATGCCCCCGTTCCCTTCTTCTACGAGCCGCTCGGCGCCAACTTCCAGTCCGGCCTCAACCTTCACGTGAGGATCAAGAGCAGCGTTCCCGCGGAAGCCTCGGCCATGGTGCAGAAGGTCCGAAGCGAGTTGCGGGCGATCGATCCGAACCTCCCCGTGGTTTCGGCGGCGACCCTGCAGTCCTTCCGCGACGACGGCATCGCGCTCTGGGCGGTGCGGAGCGGCGCGCGTCTCTTCTCGCTCTTCGGCGGGGCCGCGCTGATCCTCGCCATCATCGGGATCTACGGCCTCAAGTCCTACGTGGTGGCG
>DAORUA010000642.1:0-1734 GCA_035432945.1 Vicinamibacteria bacterium
CCGAGCTGGCCGAGGACGGGATAGAAGATGAACCAGAAGCCGCCCTCCTGCGCCTTCGCGATGTCGGACATCTTGAGCGATCCCGCGAGCATCACCGGGACCATCGCCGCCATCACCAGGGGCAGGTCGTAGGAGATGATCTGGTTCACCGCGCGCATGACCGAGATGAGGGCGTACTTGTTGTTCGAGCCCCACCCGGCCATGAACAGGCCCACGATCTCCATCGACGAGACCGCGAGGAAGAACAACACGCCGATGTTCAGGTCGGCGACGCCGATGCCGGGCGCGAACGGGATCGACGCGAAGATCATCAGGCAGGGCACCATGAACACGACGGGCGCGAGATTGAAGACGGTGCGGTCGGCCGCGGCGGGAATCAGGTCTTCCTTGAGCAGGAGCTTGATTCCGTCGGCGATGGGCTGGAACAACCCGTGGGGCCCGACGCGATAGGGACCCACGCGCGACTGCATGCGCGCCGCGAACTTGCGCTCGAGGAGGGTGGTGTAGGCGACGAGGAACACCACGAAGCCGAGGACCACCGCGCTCATGATGAGGCTCAGGACGATGGGAGGCAGGCCCGCGATCATCGGTCGACCTCACCGAAGACCGGGTCCACCGAGCCCATGATCGCCACCACGTCGGCGACGGTGACGCCGGGAAGAATGTAAGGAAGCACCGCGAGGTTCGAGAACGAAGCGCCGCGCCACTTCATGCGGTAGGGCTTCTGGCTGCCGTCGGCCACGAGGTAGCAGCCCACTTCCCCGCGCGGCCCTTCGACGCGCGCGTAGGCCTCGCCCTTCGGCACCCTCACCTGGCCGAGCGACTTGACGCCCGGGCGCGAAGAGATGGGCCCTTCGGGGAGCGAATCGAGGACCTGGCGGACGATGCCAATCGACTCGCGGAACTCCACCATGCGCACGCGGTAGCGCGCGTGGCAGTCGCCCTCGGTCGCAACCGGCACCTTGAACTGGAAGTCCTCATACGACGAGTACGGGACGTTCTTGCGCAGGTCGAAGTTGACCCCGGAAGCGCGGAGGAGCGGACCGCAGATGCCCACGTCCTGGGCGAGGGCCGCGGAGATCACGCCCACGCCGCGGGTGCGCGCCTCGAAGAAGGCGTTGTCGTGGAGCATCGACTCGTACTCGAAGAGCCGCTGCTCGATGGTGTTCAGGGTGGTCTTGCACTGCTCGGCCCAGCCGGCCGGGATGTCGTAACGGACGCCGCCCACCTGGTGGAAGCCGTAGAGGAGCCGCGCGCCCACGAGAGACTCGAACAGGTCGAGCACCAGCTCGCGCTCGCGGATGCAGTAGAGGAAGATCGAGGTGCCGCCGCCGAGCGCGCCGCCCATGTCGAGGCACCAGGTGCCGAGCCACAGGCAATGCGAGGCGATCCGCTGCAGTTCGTTCACCATCACGCGCAGGTACTGGGCGCGCTTGGGGACCTCGAACTGGGCGATCTTCTCCGCGGCCATCACGTACGCGAGTTCGCTCGACATCGCGGCCACGTAGTCGGTCTTCGACGCGATCGACGGGTACTGGACGTAGGCGAGGTTCTCCGCGAGCTTCTCGTGACAGCGGTGCAGGTAACCGATCACCGCGTCCACGGCCACGATCTTCTCGCCCTCGAGGGTGAGGATGGCCCGGAACACGCCGTGGGCCGACGGGTGCTGCGGCCCCATGTTCATGGTCAGCCGCTCGGAGCCGGTGTAGTCGATCGCGCGAACTTCAGCCATGA
>DAORUA010000643.1:0-1733 GCA_035432945.1 Vicinamibacteria bacterium
CGCCGGGTGGCCGAGACCATCGCGTCCATGCGCCTCAAGCACGCGGTCATCACCTCGGTGAACCGGGACGAGCAGAAGGATGGGGCGGCGTGGTCGTTCTCGGAGACCATTCGCCTCGTCCGGGAGAAGGTCCCAGGCTGCGCGATCGAGGTTCTCATTCCGGACTTCAAGGGGAACTGGGCGGCGCTCCAGGTCGTCCTCGACGCCCGGCCGGACATCCTGAATCACAACACCGAGACCGTGCCCCGGCTCTACCGCAAGGTCCGGCCCGGCGCCAATTTCAAGCGGTCGCTCGAGCTGCTGTCGCGGTCAAAGGACGCGGGCCTCATGACCAAGAGCGGGATCATGCTCGGCCTCGGCGAGGAGTGGGACGAGACCCTCGACACCATTCGCGCCATCCGCGAGGCGAGGGTGGATGTGCTCACGGTCGGCCAGTACCTGAGGCCGTCCATGGAACACCTTCCGATTCTCAAGTACTACTCCCCGGAAGAGTTCGGCAAGCTCAGGGAGTTCGGCCTCTCCCTCGGCTTCGGCCACGTGGAATCCGGTCCGCTCGTGCGGTCGAGCTATCACGCCGACGAGCAGGTGCCCAAGAGCTAGGAGCGGATCAACTCCAGCACCTCGTCGCGCCTCTGCTCCATCTCGCTCTGCGAGAACGCCTCGAGATTCAGGCGCAGAAGGGGCTCGGTGTTCGAGCCCCGAACGTTGAAGTGCCAGGAGTCGTAGTCGACGGAGATGCCGTCGAGCTTCGTGACCCGGCCGTCCTTGTACCGCTCTTCCAGAAGCCGGAGCGCGCGCGGCACGTCCGCCACCTTGGAGTTGACCTCGCCGGAGATGAAGTACTTGGCGCGGTAGGGGGCGAGGAGTTCCGAGAGCTTCTTACCCGATTCGCAGACGAGTTCGAGCAGCAGGAGTGCTGGAATCATGCCGTTGTCGGCGAACCAGTTGTCCCGGAAGTAGTAGTGGGCGGACACCTCGCCGCCGTAGACCGCGTTCAGTTCCCGCATCCTCACCTTCATGAAGGCATGGCCGACCCGGTGCATGACCGGGTTTCCGCCCGCGGCCCGGACGCTGTCCGCCACCGCCCGCGAGGCGCGCACGTCGTAGACGATGGTGGCGCCCGGCTCGCGCCTGGAGAACATGGTGCCGAGGAGAGCGGTCACGAAGTCGCCGGGAATGAACTCGCCGGTGTCGTCGATGAAGAAGCAGCGGTCCGCGTCGCCATCCCAGGCGATCCCGAGGTCCGCGCCCTTCGCCTTCACCGCGGCGATGATGTCGCGGCGGTTCTCCTCGACCAGGGGATCGGCGGGGTGGTTGGGGAAGTTGCCGTCGGGGGTGAAGTACAAGTCGGTGCGGTCGAACGGGAGCTTGCCGAAGATGCGCTCCGCGGTGGGGCCGCCCATGCCGTTCCCCGCGTCGAGCACGAGCCTGAGCGGGCGCAGCCTCTTCACGTCGATGAAGCCCAGGCAGTGCGCGACGTACGCGTCGCTCACGTCCTGATGGCTGAGCGTGCCCGGGGCGCCGGAGAAAGCCGCGGGCTCGGGGCCGAGCGCGCCGTCTCTGACCTCCTTGATGCCGGCGTCCCCCGAGAGTGCGATGGCGCCCGCGCGCACCAGCTTGATGCCGTTGTACTGCTTGGGATTGTGGGAGGCGGTGAGCATGGCCCCGCCGTCCTTGCCCTGGCTCGCCACCGCGTAATAGAGCATGTCGGTCGAGACCATGCCGATGTCGAC
>DAORUA010000644.1:0-1725 GCA_035432945.1 Vicinamibacteria bacterium
AACGCCTTCCTTCGCCTGGTCGCGGCGGCGCCCGAGGCCTCGGCGTCCCGGAACAACTTCGGTGTGTTCGAGCTTCAGCAGGGGAACGCCGGCGCGGCCGCGCGCCTGTTCAAGGATGCCGCGGACCTGGATCCGTCGAACCTCGACGCCTATCGCGGACTCAAGGAAGCCGCCTCGCTGCTCAAGAGGCGGGACCTGGTCGAGTTCGCGGATCGCGGCCTCACCCGGTTGTCGCCCTAACGGGAGACGCTCACCATCCCGATGTCGTCGGGGTCGAGTTCCACCTTGGCCCCCGCCGAGGCTCCCGGAATCACCAGGCGTCCTTTCACGATCAGGCTCAAGCGCTTCTCGCCGACCTTCACCTCGACCGGGAGGGGGCCGGCGTAGCCGTCCACCACGATCTCCTGGCCCGCGCTGGTTGCGGCCACGCGCATGGAGGGAAGGGTGGTGCTCCGGACGAAGGTCTCCCACAGGACGTTGAGGTCGATCCCGGCCTCGGCCTCGAAGGCCTGGCGCACCGCTTCCGAATCCACCTTCGCGAACTGGTGTTCCTTCTGCAGCCGGGTGAGGCTTCGTCCAAACGCGTCGTCGCCGACCAGCCGCCGCACCATGTCGAGGACGAGGGCGCCCTTGTCGTACACCACCGCGCGGTGGGCCTGGGCATTGTTCTGGATGTGCCCCACGCGATTCCCGAGATCCACCGGACCGGCAGTGGTGAGACGCCTCGTCCACGTGACCATCTTGCGCAGCACGCGGTTGAAGGTCTCCTCGCCCTGGGATTCGCGGGTCCACAGGGCGGCCGCGTACTGGGCGAAGCCTTCCGAGACCCAGCGGTCGCGGTAGGACCGCGGCGTCACCCCCTGGCCCCACCACTGGTGAGCCAGTTCGTGGGCGAGGAAGAAGCCGGGGATGTCGTAGAAGGTCGCCGGATCGTCCTTGAGCGTGCCTCCCATCAGGGGCGGGCGCTGCTGAACGATGATGAGTCCGGGCGGCGAGTGGCCGCCCGGAACCGGGGCCTCGACCAGAGCCAGGTTCACGGGCGAGTAGGGAATCGGGCCGAAGAGGTTCGTGTAGAAGAGGGCGGCGGACTTGAGCCACGCGACCGCTCGCTCGCCGTCGCGCCGGGCTCGCGCTTGAGACCAGGCGTTGAAGGAGAGGGTCTCCGCCCGCTCGCCGGCCACGGGCTGCAGGCGCGCGACCAGGAAGGCGATGTACTTGCCGGCCTGGGACTGCTCGTGGGTGACGGTCCTCGTGGTCTGCACGGTCGTCTCGCTTCGCGTTCCGCCCGAGACCACGGTCCAATCCGCGGGGACGGTGACCTTCAGCGTGGAGGTGGCGTAGTCCTCGTCGCCCATCTGGGGATAGAACGAACGCCGCTTCGAGTAGATGAGCGCCGGGTCGATGAAGAAGGGCGCTTCGTCGCCCGCGATGTCCTGGTCGACGCGCAGAATCTCGCTGTCGACCGTGCCCGCGGGGAGGCGCCCGATGTAGTCCACGGTGAGATTCAGCCGGCCCACCCGGTCCTGGAGCTGCCCCATGGAGACGAGGACGCTGTTCTGATTGCGCACCCGGAAGAAGAGATGGCGCCCCCCCTCGCGGGAACGGACGGAGCGCACCCGGAGATCGTCGTCGAGGTGAAACCGGAACGAGGGCACGGGCGACTTCACATCGATGGCGACGGTGTCGCGGCCGGTGAGATCGAAGGTCTCGGGGTTCACCGAGATG
>DAORUA010000645.1:0-1719 GCA_035432945.1 Vicinamibacteria bacterium
TCACCGCGGCGAAGGTGGCGGGATCCTGGGCCTGCACCTCGAAGAGAAGGGCCTGGAGGGCGCGGCCGAGGAGGATGGAAGCGAGGACCCCGAAGAGGAGACCGACGAGTGTGAGCTTGAGACCGCGCTCCATCACGTCCCGGAGCAGCGCCTTCGGGTCCGCGCCGAGCACGAGGCGGATCCCCATCTCCCGGCGCCGGTCGTTCACCGCCCGGGCCAGGATGGCGTGGATGCCCTGGAAGGCCACCACGAAGGCGATGAAGGCGAAGAGGCCGATGGCCACCGCGTTCAGACGCTGGGGCCCTAGCATGGCGTCGCGGCGTTCCTGCAGGCTCTCGACCTGCCCGAGGGGCACCGAAGGGTCGGCGAGGCGCAGGCCCTCCTTCACCACGTCGCCGAACGCAGCCTGGCCCATCCTCGTCCGGGCCACGATCGTTCCCCACCGCTGCCAGCCCGCGATGTGCTGCGCATAGGGCGCGTACAGCGTCCGGAAATCCCTGGCCTGAAGGGTCGCCCCCTTGATGTCCTGGGCCACGCCCACGACGGTCATCCAGACCGGGGGACCCTTGGTCCAGCCGTTCCACGCGATCTGGGCCCCGATCGGGCTCCTGGTGGGCCAGAACTCCCGCGCGAACCGCTCGTTGATGATGGCCACGGGCTGCGTCCCCTCGCGATCCGCGGGACCGAACGCGCGCCCCTCGACGATCTTCGTGCCGAGGGTGTCGAAATAATCCCCCATCACCAGCCGGGCCCGGGCCCCCGGACTCTGAACGGGCATGGCCTCCGGAGGAGTGGCGAAGACGACTCCTCCGCCCGCCCCGCCGCGCGGATCGAGAGGCGGAGTGAGGACATAGGAAGCACTCTCGATTCCATTCGCGGCGGCCACGTAGTCGAGCACCTGGCGGAAGGCCGCGGTCTGCTCCGGTATCTTGTCGAGATAGCGCGATTCCGGCAGGGTGATCGCCGCCATCTGGATCCGCTCGGGATCGAATCCCAGGCGGACCGACTGAAGCCGATCGAACGTGCGCAGCAGCAGTCCCGCGCCGATCAACAGAAGCACGGCCAGCGCCACTTCGAATCCCACCACGGAGTCCATCAGTCTCCGGGAGGCGGAAGGCGAGCCGCCGCGGCCCCCGGCGCGAAGGTAGTGAGCGAGGTCGCCCCGCGCCACCTCGAGGGCCGGAAGCGCCGCCATCACGCAGCCGGTCGCGACGGAAGCCAGAACCGCGAATCCCAGCACCGGCCCGTCGAGGGTGATGGCCCAGGCCCGGGGTACGCTCGTCCCGATCACCGAGAGCAGCGCCTCCCGGGCGAGCACCGCGATCATGGCGCCCACAGCGCCGCCGAAGACCGACAGCATCAGGCCTTCGAGGACGGCGTGGCGGGCGATCGCGTTTCGACCTCCGCCCAGGGAGAGGCGAACCGCGTACTCCTCGCGCCTTCCCGCCGAGCGCGCGAGGAGCGCGGTCGCGAGGTTCACGCTCGAAGCCAGCACCACGATCCCCACCCCGGCCAGGAGGACGAGCAGGGCGCGGCGGGCCGAGCCCACCATGAACTCGAGCAGGGAAATGGGCTGCACGATCTTCTGGCGATTGGTGTCGGGATACGCGGCTTCCAGCCGCCGCGAAATCGCGACCATCTCGGTCACCGACTCCTCCACCGTCACGCCGGCCCGGAGCCTGCCCACCGCGTCGAAGTTGTTGCTGCCCCGCGTGCCCA
>DAORUA010000646.1:0-1715 GCA_035432945.1 Vicinamibacteria bacterium
CGCTGGTAGACCTTCACCCGCTTGAGCCGGACCAGCTCGAGCAGGGCGATGAACATGAGGATCATCTCGGCCTTGGTGTTGAGGTTCTCGAAGACGGTCATGAACTCGAGCGACTCGCCCACCTTGATCATGGCCAGCAGGTCGTTGATGGCCTGGTCGAGGGTCCGGCCCTCGCCTTCGATCTCGTGCTGGACCAGGAGCTTCCGGCGGTCGAGGAGTTCCTTGAAGGCGGAGACGAGGTCGAACAGGCCGGCTTCGAGCATATCTTCGCCCGCGTCGTCCTTGAACTTCGGCACCACTTCGTCGGGCCGGATCCAGGTGGCGGTGCGGATCTCGTACTGCTGGCGCAGCACGCCCGCGGCCTGCTTGTACCGCTCGAACTCGAGGAGGCGCTGGATCAGCAGCTCGCGCGGATCCTCGCCGTCTTCCTCGACTTCGGTGGGCGACACCGGAACCAGCATCTTCGACTTGATGTGGATGAGGGTCGCGGCCATGACCATGAACTCCCCCGCCATCTCCAGGTTCAGGATGGTCATGAGGCGGATGTACTCGATGTACTGCCGCGTGATGGGGGCGATGGCGATGTCCTTGATGTCCATCTGATTCTTGCGAATCAGGTGGAGCAGCAGGTCGAGCGGGCCTTCGAAGTCCTGGATGTCGAACTTCACCGAGATTTTCGGCGCGTCCTCCGGGAAGGTGGGTTCCCAGCCTTCGGGAGCCACTAGCTTCTTGAGCTCGGACCCTTCGGCGGGCTCGGGGGACACGACCGGCGCCTCCACCGGCTCGACCGCCGACGGCACCTCTTCTTCTTTCGGCTGCTCGGACATCAGTACTCGATCTTCATGGCCTGGCGGACTTCGTGCATCGTGGCCTGGGCGACCGCGCGGGCGCTGGCGCTCCCGGTCTTCAAGACGTCCATCACGGTGTCGGGCCGGGCCGCCAGGTATTCGCGCTTCTCTCGCATGGGAGCGATCCTCGCGATCACGTGATCGGCGAGCTTCGACTTGCACTCGATGCAGCCGATGGAGGCCGAAGTGCAGCCCGCGGCCGCCCAGTCCCGCGTCTCCTGGGTGGAGAACGCCTTGTGAAGGTCGAACACCGGGCACTTCGCCGGATCGCCCTTGTCGGTCTTGCGCTGCCGCGCGGGGTCGGTGACCATGGTCTTGAGCTTCGACCGTATCTCGGTGTCGGTGTCCTTGAGGTAGATCGCGTTCCCGTAGCTCTTCGACATCTTCCGGCCGTCGGTGCCGGGGGTCCGGGGGACCGGGGTGAGGAGGGTCTGGGGCTCCGGGAACACCTCGCCGTAGAAGTTGTTGAACCGGCGCACGATCTCGCGCGAGATCTCGATGTGGGGGGCCTGGTCCTCGCCCACCGGCACCGCGTTCGCCTTGTAGATCACGATGTCCGCGGTCTGGAGGAGCGGGTAGCCGAGGAAGCCGTAGGTCGCGAGGTCGCGGTGAGCCATGTTGGCCTGCACGTCCTTGTAGGTCGGCACGCGCTCCAGCCACGAAACCGGCGTGGTCATGGAGAGCAGGAGGTGAAGCTCGGCGTGCTCGGGCACTAGGCTCTGGATGAAGACATGCGACTTGGCGGGATCGATCCCCGCGGCCAGCCAGTCGAGGGTCACCTCGATCACGTTCTGCCTGATCGCGGAGGGATCCTCGTACTCGGTGGTGAGGGCGTGATAGTCGACCACGCTGTAGAAGCAGTCGTAG
>DAORUA010000647.1:0-1715 GCA_035432945.1 Vicinamibacteria bacterium
GCCACCAGGAGCGCCGATTCCTCCACGGCGTGAACCACGTCATAAGCACCCGAACGGGCCAGGCGCGCCGCGAACCAGGCGAAGGGAACGTCCTGCGCGGCTTTGGCCAGGGAGAACCCGGGCCGGATCCTCCCGCCGCTCAGCCGCGCGGACCTCATGTGCCGCACGCGGGGAGCGCTCCACGCCTCGCCCTGGGGGAAGGTCAACAGGTCGACGTCATGCCCCAGTTCACCCAGCGTCCGCGTGAGCGCCGCCACCGCGAGCGGCGTCCCCCGCACTTCATGGAACGGCTGGGGCGCCAGGAAGAGAACGCGCAATGGGCGTCAGTGGCTCAAATAGCGTTCGGCGTCGATCGCGGCCATGCAGCCGGTTCCCGCGGCGGTGACCGCCTGACGGTACTGGTGATCGGCCACGTCGCCCGCGGCGAAGACGCCGGGAATGCTGGTGGCCGTGCTTCCGGGCTTCGTGACCAGGTAACCGCTCGCGTCGGTCTCGAGCTGCCCCGCGAACACCGCGGTGTTGGGCTCGTGGCCGATGCCCATGAACACGCCGCCGCACTCCACTTCCTTCGTCTCTCCGGTCTTGAGATTGCGGATGAGCGCGCCCTTCAGCTTGCCCTCGGTCTTGCCGAGATACTTCTCGATCGCGGAGTCGAGCAGCCACTCGATCTTCGGATTCTTCTGCGCCTTCTCCTGCATGATCTTCGAGGCGCGCAGGGTGTCGCGCCGATGGACGATGGTCACCTTCGCCGCGAACTTGGTGAGGAAGGTCGCCTCCTCCATCGCGGTATCGCCGCCCCCCACCACGAGCACGTGCTTGTTCTTGTAGAAGAAGCCGTCGCAGGTGGCGCAGGCCGAGACCCCGCCGATCTTCGTGCGGAACTCGACTTCCTCGTCGATGCCGAGCCACTTCGCGCGCGCCCCCGTGGCCACGATGAGGGCGTCCGCGCTGATGTCGCCGATGCTGGTCTTGAGCACGAACGGCCGCGCGCCAAGCGCCGCGGAAGTCACCGAACCGGTGACGAACTGAGTGCCGAAGCGCTCGGCCTGCTTCCGCATGCCTTCCATCAGCTCGGGTCCCAGGATGCCCTTCGGGAATCCGGGATAGTTGTCGACCTCGGTGGTGAGCATGAGCTGGCCGCCCGCCACGTCGGTGGGATCGTCGTTCCCGCCGCCCTCGATGACCAGGGGCTTGAGTTCGGCCCGTGAGGCGTAGATGGCGGCGGTGAGACCCGCCGGCCCGGATCCGAGGATGACGACCTTGTGATGATTCTGCGCTGACATGGGGGAAGCTTATCCGCGGCCCCTCGTTCGCGCCGCCGTCCCTCCGGCCCGAGGTCAGCCCCGGGTGGTTTCCCAGCGCAGGCCAAGGCCCAGAAGCCGCTGGATCAGCTCCGGGTATTTCATTCCCGCGGCCAGGGCGGCCTGGGCGAAGTCCTCGTCCGGCGAGAGCTGCGGGTTGGGATTGGCCTCGATCACGTAGGCCTTCCCTTCCGCGGAGAGGCGCAGGTCGATGCGCGCGCAGCCCGACATCATGAGGATGCGGTAGGAGCGCTTGCACAGCTCCTGCATGGCCAGGGCGGAGGCGGGATCGAGTTCCGCGGCGCCGCTGTCGATGCCGTGCTTCTTCTGGTAGGCGAGGCTCCACTTCAGCCGCTCGGTCGCGATCTTCTGGCTCTCCTCCGGCATCTTGGCGAAGGACAGCTCCCACACCGG
>DAORUA010000648.1:0-1702 GCA_035432945.1 Vicinamibacteria bacterium
TAGGACGACACTTCGCGCGGGGTGAGGCTGCGGAACTCGCCCACGTTCAGGCCGACCGACGTCAGCAACCCCAGGCCGACGCGCTTGAGCTTCTCGACCGGGTGCCCGAGGGCCTGCAGGAGACGGCGCACCTCGTGGTGCTTGCCCTCGTGGAGGCGGACTTCGACCCACGAGTTCTCGGCGGCTTCGATGACGCGTGCGCCATCGAGAGCGAGGCGCTCGCCTTCGATGACCAGGCCGCGCTTCGCCTTCGCGAGGGTCTCCACGGTGGGCGTGCCCTTCACCTTGGCCTGATACCGGCGCTCCACCTCGTACCGCGGGTGCGCGACGCGCTCGGCGAAGGCGCCATCGTTGGTGAGGAGAATCAGACCCTCGGTCGCGTAGTCGAGGCGACCCACGGGATAAAGGCCGGGAAACTTCGGCACGAGGTCCATCACCGTCGTGCGCCCCTCGGGGTCGGACCGCGTGGAGACGACGCCTTTCGGCTTGTTGAGGAGGAGGTACACGTTCTCGACCGTGGGCCGGATCCGGCGGTCGTCCACGCGGATGGAGTCGACCGAGATGTCGGCCTTCGCTCCCAGTTCCTGCACGGTCACGCCGTTCACGCTGACCCGGCCCTGGGTGATGAGCTCCTCGGCGGCGCGGCGCGAAGCGACGCCCGCGCGGGAGAGGATCTTCTGCAGTCGTTCCATCATGGGTCAGGACCCTTCCTTGTCGGAGTCCGGCGCGTCGGAGGACGCGGGCTCGGAGCCTTCGGCCTCGGCCTTGGCTCTCTCCGCCGCTTCCAGAATGTCGGCGGCCTCCACGGTCGAGTCGAAGGGAATGTCGCGTTGCGCGGGATCGGGCGGATCCGGGTCGAGCAGGGGCACGTCGAGCGGCGTAGGGGTGTCGAGGGCGCGCTTGAGGCCCACCACGTCCACGTCTTCGCCGAGGATCTCCGCGAAATCCTCGATCTTCGGCAGGTCTTCGAGATCCTTGAGGCCGAACTGGAGCAGGAACTCCTTGGTGGTGCCGTAGAGCAGGGGGCGTCCAACCACTTCCTTGCGGCCCACGATCTTGATGAGGCGCCGCTCGAGCAGGGTCTTCACCACCCCGCCCGACTTGATGCCGCGGAGTTCGATGATCTCGGGCAGGGTCGCGGGCTGCTTGTAGGCGATGACCGCGAGGGTCTCGAGGGCCTGGGTCGACAGGCGGGCCGGGGAACGGGGATCGAGAAGTTCGCGCACCCATTCGTTGTGCTCGGGCCGCGAGGTGATCTGGTAGCCGCCCGCCACCTCGATGAACTGCAGGCCGCGATTGTCGGCGGCGTAGAGCGCCTTGAGCTCCTCGATCTGGGCCTCGATGACCGCCTTGTCCACGCCCTTGAACATGCGGGCGAGTTCCTTCATGGTGACCGGTTCCTTCGACACGAAGGTCAGGGCCTCGACGATGGCGCGGATCTCCTCGGGCTTGGGATGCAGTTCTTCCGGGATCGCCTCCGCGTCATCGTGGGGACCCACGGCGGGCGCCTCTTCGTCGGTCTCGGGCGTCTTGATTTCGTCTTCGGACATTCTGGTTTCGTTTTCTTAGGAAACGGTGGTGGTGAATACGGGGGCGTCGTCCACGGGGCCGATGGGACGGAACAGCCGGATCGCCTCGAACATGGAGCGCTGGTAGACCTTCACCCGCTTGAGCCGGACCAGCTCGAGCAGGGCGATGAACA
>DAORUA010000649.1:0-1697 GCA_035432945.1 Vicinamibacteria bacterium
AGGATGAGCGAGGTCGCGATGGCGATGGCGGGCGAGAACGTGGGCTTCCCCATCAGGTCGAAGGCGTCGCCCTGCAGCGGGAGCAGAGCGATGATGGTGATGATGGACAGGGACACCCCGGTCCCGAGCGCCCCGCCGAAGCCGGTGATCACCATCGACTCGAGCACGAACGGAGCCATCACCTGGCGGGCCTTGGCCCCGAGCGCCATCTTGATCCCGATCTCGCGGGTCCGCTCCTTCACCACCGCGTACATGATGTTGGCGACACCCATGCCGCCCACGAAGAGAGTGAGGGCGCCGATGATGCCGAGGAACATCTGGATCCCCAGGGCGATGTTGTCGGTGATCTGCTGATTGCTGCGGGTGTCCCAGATCGAGAGCGCGCGCCGGTCCTCGGGATCGAACCGGTACTTGGCGGCGAGGACGCGATAGATCTCGGACTTCGCGAGGTCGGCGGTTTCGAGGCTCGTGGGCAGGTAGATGAAGTTCTCCACCCGGGAGTCGGTGTACATGGACCGGAAGGTGGTGGCGGGAATCGCGGCCTGCTTCTTGTCGGGGCCGGAGTACATGCCCATCATCGACTTCTTCTGGGCCACCCCGATGACCGTGAACACCGACTGGTTGATGGTCAGCTCGCGGCCCACCGCGGCCTGGGTGCCGAAGAGGTCCTGCGCGAGTTCCTCGCCGAGGAAGATCACCCGCCGCTTCTGGCGCAGGTCCTCCTCATTGAGGAACCGGCCGCCGGGCTGGGGGAGGTGATTGCGGATCGCGCCGAACGAGGGATCGACGCCGCGCACCCGGGCGTTCACGGTCTTCGTGCCCACGGTGAGACCGCGGCGACGCGCGTATTCCCGGGACACCGCGGCGAGCGAGGGGATCCGGGAGACCAGCATCTCCCCATCCTCGTCCTGGAACTGGATGCTGCGGCCGGATCCCATGCCCGCGTAGGCCTTCGTGGTCGAACCCGGCCAGAGGACGCCGATGTTCTCGCCCATCCCCCGGGTACCCTTGTGGAAGGCGCGCTTCATGCCCTCGCCGAAGGAGAGCAGCATCACGATGGAGAGGGTGCCCCAGCCGATCGCGACGACCGTGAGCAGCATCCGCTTGCGGTTGTGGCCCGCGTCCTGGCGGAAGAGGCTCCACACCAGGGCGAGTTCGGTCTTTGATCAGCGAGAACATGGCGGGCCCGCCTATCCCAGTTTCAGGGCGACCACGGGGTCGAGCATGGAGGCGCGGCGCGCCGGGAAATAACCGGCGATGAAGCCGATGAGGCCAAGGAGAGCGCTGGTGGAGAGGAGAACGAGGGGCGAGGCCTTCGGCGTGCCCACGAATTCGTCGAGTCCGGCGTAGGGGAAGACCGCCATCACGCCGATGGTGATGAGGAAGCCGAGCGCGCCACCGATCCCGGTGATGGTGAGGGTCTCCATGAGGAACTGGGTCTGGATGAACCTCGGCTTCGCGCCAATGGCGAGCTTGATCCCGATCTCCTTCATCCGCTCCTCGAGCACCACGTACATGATGTTCGAGACCCCGATGCCGCCCACGATGAGGGTGAAGGAGCCGACGATGGCGAGGAAACCGCGGAAGATCCCGAAGAAGATCGCGAAGAACTTCCCGCTCTCGGTGGTGTCCCACATGGAGATCGCCTCCTTGTCGGTCGGATCGAACTTGTGCCGCCTCGCCAGGGTCTCGTAGAC
>DAORUA010000650.1:0-1690 GCA_035432945.1 Vicinamibacteria bacterium
GTCCCTCGGCTATCACGAGGATCGCGCGGTCATCGACCTCAGCATCGCCCGGGGCCTCGCCTACTACACCGGCCCGGTGTTCGAGGCGGTTCTCCTCGACGCTCCGGAGTTCGGTTCGGTCTTCGGCGGCGGACGCTACGACGACCTGGTCCTGCGTTTCCTGGGTGAACGCGTGCCCGCGACCGGCGCCTCCATCGGCGTCGATCGTCTCCTCGCCGCGCTGATCAAGCTCGGGCGCACGGGCACGCGCAAGGCGACCGCGAAGGTCCTGGTGACCACCATCGATCCGGCTCTCACCGACGACTATCTCGCCATGACCTGGGAACTGCGCCGGGCCGGGGTGGCGACCGAGATGTACCTGGGCGCGGAGAAGGGCCTCGGAAAGCAGATCAAGTACGCGGACCGCTGCGGCATCCCGCTCGTGGTCATCTACGGGTCCGACGAGAAGGCCCGCGGCGTGGTCACGCTCAAGGACCTCGAGGCGGGAGCCCTGGCCGCGGGCGCCTTGCAGAAGGACCGGACGCAGTGGCGGCAACTCCGCCCCGGACAGTTCGAGGTCCCGCGAGCGGACCTGGTCCGGGCGGTCAGGGATTTCGCTTCCGGGCGATAGGGACGGCGCCCTTGCGCGCCCTCCTCGTTTCAGCGTACCGTTGTCTTGTTCTTTGGAGGTTCCATGGAAGATCCGAATTGGGAATACGACGCGGTATCGGTGGTCGGAAACGCCGAGGTCGCGAAGGCGTTCGCCATGCACGCCGAGGGCTGGGAGTTCATGCAGGCCTGGACCTCCCACTCGAGCGGCGACTGGCTCTTCTTCAGGCGCCCGCGCCCGAGCCAGCCCCTGGATATCCGCTCGCTCTAGGTCCCTGCGCTGACCGCGGGCGGTCAGGGCTGAAAGACGGCGATCGCCTCGATCAGCTTCTCGAACTGCACCTGCACCGTCGCCTTGTCCCGCCAGTCCGCGAACGAAAGAACCTTCTCGGTCGGGATCTGTTCCAGGATGCGGCCCTGCCACACCGGGGTCTTCCAGGCGTCGTCGAGGGCGATGGGGCACAGCACGGGTTCGCCGAGATCCTTTTCCAGTTTGCGGGCGAGGCGCACCTCGTGCTCCGCCCAGTCGCTGTGAACGGTGGCCTCGGAGAGGACGAGCAGGAGGGTGACGTCGTGCTGAATCGCGAGCTTCGACTGGCGTTCCCGCAGCGTTCCCTTGAGCTCGTGGGCGGCCAGCCAGCTGTGGACGCCCCGCTGGCTGAAGAGGCGGCGAAGCTCCCCGACGAACGCATCGTCCTGCTGCGAGTGTGAGATGAGAAGGCGGCGGCGCTGGGGACGGAACTCCGTGCGCAGCGCCTCGATGGCCTTCTGAAGGGAGACCGCGGCCTCCATCGCGAGGGACGGGTCGTGATGCCGCGCGGCCAGGATCTCGAACGAGGAAAGCCCGCAACCGCGCAGGAAAGCCTCGGGGATCATCCCGCGCGACCTCGCCAGGGTGTCGGTGCCCACCGTGGAGGGCGAGGCATGGCGCATGGTCTCGAGGCCCTTCGCCGGCCGCAGGTCGAGGTCCGCGAACACCGTCCCGCCGGCCAGGGCGTCGGTCAGGTTCGCGTTCTGCAGCCGGGTGTCGGTGAGGTTCGCGCCACTGAGGTTGACCCCGGTGAGGTTCGCATCCCGCAGGTCGGCTTCGTGAAGCGAGGCG
>DAORUA010000651.1:0-1683 GCA_035432945.1 Vicinamibacteria bacterium
TCGCGGGCGCATCGCTGCAGAACCTGCTTCACCTGCCCATCCGCCGCGGCGAACTCCTCGCCTACTCGCTCCTCACCGGCGTGGTGACGCCTCTGCTCCTCGAATCGCCGGTCCTGATCGGCGCCGCTCTCGGCGCGGCCTCGCAGCCCGCGCTGATCCTCGTCACTCTCCCCCTGGCCCTGCTCGCCCACCTCACCCTGCTCGCCGGCGCGCACGCGATGTCGCTCTTCGCGGTTCTGATCGCGAGGCGAACCTGGATCTCGGACCTCGCCCGCCTCCTGGCCTTCTCGATCTTCTTCCTGCCATCGCTCGTGAGCTACCGCGGACCGCGCGAGTTCCTGGGGCCGCTGGTCGCGCCGCTGGCGCAGTATTCGCCCCTCGGCTGGGCGGCCCGGGCCGCGGTCCACGCGGGTGCCGGAGATCTGCGGGAAAGCGCGTGGTTCGCAATTCCCGCCCTGCTGCTGCTGATCGCCATCGCGTTTGTGTCGATGACGCTCCTGAACCGGATCCTGGCCGGCGAAGGCGAGGACCGCGTGGCGAGGAAGACCGCGACGCCCCGCCCCGCGCGCGTGCTCCTGCCCGGGGCCACGGGCGCCCTGATCGAGACCCAGTTGCGGACTCAGCTCCGCACGCCGGCCGCGCGCATGGCCCTGTTCTTTCCCACCCTGATGATGGGCTTCTTCGCCTTCACCCTCTCGCAACAGCGGGGAACAATGGCGAGCCCCTTCGCCATGGTCGTCTTCCTGAGCCTGGTGGGCGGCAACGCCTTCCTGATGATCGGCCGGGGCGTGGCCCTGGTCCTGGGCACCCCGGTATCGAGGGCATCGATGCTGGTGGCGAGCGACGTCTCCAGCTTCGTCTTCCGCATGCCGCCCCTTCTCGCGATCATCGCGGTGACGGCCTGGCGGGGCGGATGGAACACCGCGCAGGAGATGATCCTGCTCGTGGCTTCACTCGTTCCCATCAGCATGGGGGTCCAGCATTTCGTTTCCATCCTGCGGCCCTTCGCCCTCCCCCGCGACCGCTTCAATCCCTACGCCCAGCGGGTGGACGCGAGGCAGAGCGGCAACGGCATCGCCAGCCTCCTCGCCACCCTCGCGACCGCGGCCATCGCCTCCCCCTTCCTGCTGCTGCTGTGGCTCAGTCCGAGAGTGGCGGACGGCGCCTGGGCCCCGGGCCTGGTCATGCTCGCCTGCCTCGGAGCCTTCGCCACCTACGCGGTCCTGGTCGCACTCGCAGAAAGGCTGCTCGTGAACCGCGAGCTGCGCGTGCTCGAAGTACTCCTCGACGACTCACCGGGGTAGAAGGTACTCGAGCGAGGTCTGGCAGGTCCGTGGCTGCTCGCAAGAAACACCCGCCGTCCTTGCGAGCCGGTTCGTGACTGCGGGGAGAAACCCCCAGCCGTCATTGCGAGGCTCATCTCCGTCCCGCAGTGGGCCGAAGCAATCTCGCGGCGGTGAGAGAAAGGCGTGGCTGCTGGCCGCCTCGGTACTGACTATTCGATCTGCCGCGCCAGGTAGTTCTCGACCCCGATCTCCTTGATCAGGCCGATTTGCGCCTCCAGCCAATCGACGTGCTCTTCCTCTTCCTCGAGGATGGCCTCGAGCAGCGCGCGAGTGCCGTTGTCGCCGATCGCGCGCGCGACTTCGATCCCCTTGTTGAGCCGCGGAACCGCCTGGTACT
>DAORUA010000652.1:0-1681 GCA_035432945.1 Vicinamibacteria bacterium
GCTACGGCCTGGAGTACTGGTCGTCGGTCATCGCCTATCCCATGAACATCGGCGGCCGTCCCTTCCATTCCTGGGTGTCCTTCATCCCTCCCGCGTTCGAGACCACCGTTCTTTTCGCCTCCTTCGGCGCGGTGCTCGGCATGCTGGCCCTGAACGGCTTCCCCCGGCCCTATCACCCGGTCTTCAACATCGAAGAGTTCGCGAAGAGCGCCTCGAACGACAAGTTCTACCTGGTCATCGAAGCCGCCGACCCGAAGTTCGACGCCGCGAAAACCGCGGATCTCCTGAAGACCCTCAATCCCACCTTCGTCAAGGAGATCCCCGCGTGAAGCGATCCTCCTTGCTGGCCCTTGCTTCCTGCGCGGTGCTGCTCGGCGCCGCGTGCCGTCAGGACATGCACGACCAGCCCAAGGCCAAACCACAGTCCAAGTCCGCGTTCTTCGTTGACGGCCGCACCGGCCGCCTCCCCGTGGACGGCACGGTGGCGCGCGGCGAGCTTCGCGAAGACGACCATCTCTATCGCGGGAAGGTGAATGGGGCCTTCGTGACCACCTTCCCCTTCAAGATCGACGCCGCGGTCATGGAGCGGGGACGCGAACGCTACGACATCTACTGCACGCCCTGCCATGGAGCCACCGGGCTCGGCAACGGGATGGTGATCCAGCGCGGCTTCAAGGTTCCCGCGGCCTCTCATCACGTCGAGCGCCTGCGCGTCGCACCCGTCGGCTACTGGTTCGACGTCATCACCAACGGCTTCGGCGTGATGTTCGGCTACGCCACGCAGATCCCCGTCCATGACCGCTGGGCGATCATCGCCTACGTCCGCGCGCTCCAGCTTTCCCGGAGCGCCACCGCCGAGGACGTGCCCGCGGCCCAGCGCGAGGCTCTGCTCTCCGGCCGTCCGCTCCCGGCGGGCGAAGGCCTGCACGTGGCCCCTCCCCCCGGCGAGGCCGGCCACGCCGCTCCGGCCGCGGAGACGAAGTCCCCGGCCGAGTCCGCCCCCAAGAGCCCGGAGGCCAAGCACTGATGTCCGCTCATCCCTCCGCCCACGAGGAGCCGGTGACCGCCGCCGCGGTGTCTCAAACCCCGGCCCCCGTGGTGAACCTGCGCCGGATCGCCGGCCTCGTCGCCCTGGCCGCTTCGGCTGCGACCCTCACCGGCTATTCCAACCCGCAGCAGCTGGTCCAGAGCTACCTGCCCGCCTTCCTGCTCTGGTTCGGAGTCTCCATCGGCTGCCTGTCCATGCTGATGATCCAGCACCAGTCGGGCGGCCACTGGGGCATCCTGCTTCGCCGGGTGTTCGAGGCGGGGGCGCGAACCATCTACTTCATGCCCCTCTTCTTCCTTCCGCTCCTCCTCGGAATGGCCTACCTGTATTCGTGGGCCGATCCGGTGCGCATCGCCGCCGATCATCACCTCGCCGAGGTCGTTCACAAGAAGGGCGCCTACCTGAACGTCCCCTTCTTCACCGCCCGGGCCATCTTCTACTTCGCGTTCTGGGCCCTGATGGCCCGGACCCTCACCTCCTTCTCGTGGAAGTACGACGAGACGGGCGACCGCGAATACGCGGAGAAGATGCGCCGCATGTCCGGCTGGGGACTTCTCGCCCAGGCCCTGGTGATCACCTTCGCGGGCGTCGACTGGGGCATGTCCCTCGACCCGCACTGGTACTCCACCATCT
>DAORUA010000653.1:0-1672 GCA_035432945.1 Vicinamibacteria bacterium
TTGTAGATCATGGCGAAGATGACCGCGTTGAGCGCGAAGGAGACGACGAAGTTCGCGGCCTGGAGGAAACTCTGCCAGCCGGAGAACCAGCGGTTCGACCACTGCCCCACCGCGGAGAGGAACGTGCCGAAGGCGAGGGAAAGGAGCAGGAGAAGCCCGAGGCCGAGGACCATGGTGAAGGACAGCAGCCGGCCCCTGACGAAGTTGAAGAGGCCGCTTCGATTGGCGGGATCGGGCACGCGCCAGATGCGGTTGAGCGCGCTCTGCAGCTCTCCGAAGACGCTGGAGGCGCCGATGAGCAGGGTGAAGATAGAGACCAGGGTCGCGATCACGCCCTGGGCGGGCTTGCTGACGCTCTGGATCAGGCTCTGGACCACCTCCGCGCCCTCGAGGCCGATGCGGCCCTGCAGCTGGGCCACGATCTCGCCCTGGGCCGCGTCTTCGCCGAACACGTAGCCGGCGAGGGCGATGAGCAGGATGAGCAGCGGAGCGATGGAGAAAAGGGTGTAGTACGCGATGGCCGCGCCCATGCTGGGCGCGTAGTCGTCGATCCAGGCGTTCACCGACTTGTCGATGAGGAGACGAACATCCGCGAAGGTCATCGGAGGCCGGCGGTCGGGGTACGTCATCAAGGGGGATTATCTGCCCATACGGCCCTCATACCCCGCAATCGCCGCATCCTGGTTGAGCAGATATCCCAGCTCGTCCACCCCCTCCATCAGGCAATGCCGCGCGAAGGGCTCGATCGCGAACTTCGCTTCCCCGCCGGGCCAGGCCACCAGCAGCTTTTCGAGATCGACGAGGACGGTCGCGGCCGGATCCGCGAGCAATGCCGCATGCGCGGCCGCGTCGATCACCACCGGCACCACGCCGTTCTTGAGCGCATTCCGCTTGAAGATGTCGGCCACCGCGGTGGCCACCACGGCCTGGATGCCGTTCTCGCGCAGCGCCCACACCGCGTGCTCGCGCGACGAGCCGCAGCCGAAGTTGCGGCCGGTGACGAGAATCCGGGCGCCTTTCGCCTCCGGCCGGTTCATGGGGAACTCGGGCCGCAAGGCGCCTGACTTGTCGTACCGCCAGTCGGCGAAGAGCGCGGGCGCGAAGCCGTCCCGCGAGGTGGTGGTGAGAAAGCGCGCGGGGCAGATCTGGTCGGTGTCGATGTTCTCGGCGGGCAGGACCACGAAGGTGGACTCGATGCGTCGAAGGGGCTGATTCATTTCACGAACTCCCGGGCGTCGGTGATCCGGCCGTTGATGGCGGAGGCGGCGGCGGTGAGGGGACTCGCGAGGAAGGTCCGTCCCCCCGGCCCCTGCCGGCCTTCGAAGTTGCGATTGCTCGTGCTCACCGAGTACTGCCCGGGCTGCAGGCGATCGCCATTCATGGCGAGGCACATCGAACATCCGGCCTCCCGCCACTCCGCTCCCGCCTCGCGGAAGATCGCATCGAGCCCCTCGGCCTCGGCCTGTTTCTTCACCGCCTGCGAGCCCGGCACCACCATGGCCTTGACCCCGCTCGCGACCTTCCGCCCCTTGAACACGCTCGCGGCGAGGCGCAGGTCGGAGATCCTCGAGTTCGTGCAGCTCCCGATGAACACGACGTCGATCGGCCGGCCCTTGAGCGGCTCGCCGGGGGTCAGGTTCATGTAACGAAGCGCCTTCGCCGCGGACTCGTC
>DAORUA010000654.1:0-1669 GCA_035432945.1 Vicinamibacteria bacterium
GCGCAGGTGGGTGAGGCACACCACGCCGCCGAAGGCGCCGGGGGAGGCGGACATCAACGCGATGACCTTGCCCCGGTAGGGCTCGAGGCCGGACTTTCCGTCGACGTCGCGGCTCAACCAGTCGATGGCGTTCTTGAGGAGCGACGGGATGGTGCCGTTGTTCTCCGGGGAGACGATGAGGAAGGCCGGATGCGAGACGAAAAGCTCGCGCAGCTTGCGCGCGAAGGGAGGCATGCCCTCCCGGGCCTCGAGATCGCCCTCGTAGATCGGCATGGGGTAGTCGCGGAGGTCGATGAACGTGGCCTCGCCCCCGTTCTCGTCGATGACCTTCGCGGCGGCGCGGGCGAGCTTCTTGTTGAGCGAGGCCTCGCGGGCGCTGCCCGCGAATACGAGGATCTTCGGTCTCGAGGTCATGCGAAATCTCCCATCAAAGGTGTGTGAGAAGGGCGGCGACATCATTGGCGTCGTGATACATGCCGAATCCGAAGCGCAGGCGATCCCCGCGGTGGTCCACGATCACGTGGCGTGCGGCGAGCCGCTCCGCGATCCCGCCCGCGTCCTTGCGGCGGAAGGTGAGGAAATGGCCGAGGCCGGCGAGGCCATCGCTGGGCGCGATCAGATCTTCGACGGAGAGGACCGCGTCCCGCTTCGCGCCCAGCCCGTCCAGAAAGAGCCGCTGGAGCGCCTTCACGTGATCGTCGACCGAGGCGATGGTGAGGCCGCGGGACTCGAACAGCCGGGCCACCGCGTTGAAGCGGTAGAGGCCGACGGGGTCGAAGGTGGCGCCCATGAAACGGAAGCCGTCGTTCGAGAAGGGGACGCGATGGAAGTCGCCGCCTTCGAGCGCCCCGAAGCCCGCGAACCACCCGGTGTTGAGGGGCCGGCCCTCGTAGCCGCGCGGCACGCTCAGGAAGCACGCGCCTTCGCCGCTCTGCGCGTACTTGTAGCCGCCGGCCAGGAAGAACGCGCGGTCCGCCACCTTCCGGAGGCTGGTGGGAATCGCGAAGAAGCCGTGGTAGCCGTCGATCACCACCATGGCCCGGGGGGGCGCCGCATTCACGATGGCCTCGAGATCGCGGACCACGAAGCCGGAGTTGAAGAAGACCTGGCTGAAGAAGGCGAGGTCGGTGTCGGCTGCGCGCGCCGCCTCGATGAAGCGTTCGCTGAAGGACGAGAAGGGCTCGGCGGGGACGCGAACGAGGTCCACCAGCTTCTCCTCCTCCAGGCGGGCGATCTGTCTCGAGAAGCTCAGGAACTCGGAGTCGGTGGTCACCACCCTGAGTCTTTGCCCCGGGGGGAAGCAGGACAGGAGGCGCATCACGAACTCGTGGGTGTTGGGCGCGAATGCGACCTGCGAGGCCGCGGGAAGGTCGAGGACGCGCGCGATGTGTCCCTGCGCTTCCGTCGCGACTTCGCCGAACACGCGCTCCCACTTCAGATCGGCCAACCGGGCCGCGTCATCCCACGCTTCGATCTGGGCCTCCCGGGTGACGTCCGGCCAGGGATGATGAGAGTGCGCGGCGAAATGCAGACGGCCGGGCGCGGCCGCGAAGAACCTCGAGTAAAGGCTCTTCATGGGATCAGGGCCCCTCGTCTCCCCAGCACGCCGGACCGAGGGTGAAGAAGAACGTGGCCCCGGAACCGAGCCCCCCGGATTCCGTCCAGATGC
>DAORUA010000655.1:0-1655 GCA_035432945.1 Vicinamibacteria bacterium
ATGATCTTCCCCACCAAGCTCATCATCGACGGCCGCAAGGGCGCCCCGGGCCGGATCCGGCTCAAGAAGGAAGGCGTGATCGAAGGCGATGAGCTCGAAAAGAAGGTCGCGGAGCTTCTGAAGAAGCCGTGAAGGTTCACGCCTTCCTCGCGGGGGCGTTCCTCTCCGTTCCCCTCGCCGCCGGCCAAAGCACCCCCGCGCCGCCCGCCGCCCCGGGCCGCATCGCGCCCGATCCCGGCTCCTCCTTCGTGGGCTCGCAGACCTGCCGCTCCTGCCATGCCTCGACTCACTCGGGCTGGTCGAATGGACGGCACAGCCGCATGCTTCAGATCGCCCGGCCGGAGAGCGTGATCCCCCGCTTCGACGGGGTCCAGACGCTGCGGGGAAAGGAGTACCGGCTCGAGCGCGAGGGGAACGCGTTCTTCGTGATCGAGCAGTACGTCCAGGACACCCCCACGAGGCGCCGGGTCGACTACACCCTGGGTTCGCGCCGCGTCCAGCACTATCTCTCCCGGCTCGACGACGGGCGCATCGTGGTCCTCCCGCCCTCCTACGACATCGAGAAGAAGGAGTGGTTCCACAACCTCGACATCGTCGATCTGGAAGAGACGGGCGAGGTCAAGCTCCAGGTCTGGAACACGAACTGCTACGGCTGTCATGTGAGCGGCGAAGAGAAGAAGTTCGATCCGGCGACGAAGACCTTCGGGACCACCTGGACCGATTTCGGCACCAGTTGCGAGCGCTGCCACGGACCGGGCCAGGCGCACTCCGCGAAGTACGCGGCCGCGAAGAAAGGAGGCCTCGAGAGCGCCAACGTGGAGACGCGGGCCGTCCTGTCGCCCGCCTCCACCGCCGATCGGGAGACCCTGATCGTTCATCCCCGCCGCCTGGACCCTGAAACCAGCACCACGCTGTGCGCGCAGTGCCACAGCCTTCGCGACATCACCCAGACCGGCTTTTCCGGAGGCTCCAGCTACTACGACTACTTCACGCCGCTGCTCGAGTACGCGCAGAAGCGGAATCACGACCCCGCCTACTGGCCGAACGGCCGGCCCCGGCGCTTTTCCAACGACGCGGTCGCGTTCTGGCAAAGCCAGTGCTACTTCAAGGGCGGGGCCACCTGCATCGGCTGCCACACCGATGTCCACGAGCCGGACATCGACCGCAACCCGAGCCTCGCGGCGAAGCAGGACGCGCTCTGCGCCGGATGTCATCAGGAGATCGCCGCCCAGGGCGCGAAGCACTCTCACCACGAAAACCCGGCGAGCGGAGCGAAGGGCGCTTCGGTGTCGTGCGTGTCGTGCCACATGCCGAGAACCTCGATCTCCCTCCGGCACCGGATGCCCGATCACACCATCTCCGTCCCTGCCCCCGAGAACACGAAGCGCTTCAAGATCCCCAACGCGTGCAACGAATGCCACAAGGACAAGAGCGCCGACTGGTCGGAGGCGAAGCTCGCGGCCTGGTTCCCCGAGGGCCGACGGAAGCAAACCGTCGCGGATGCGGTGGCCTTCTCACGGGGAGCGAACCGGGATCCTTCGGGACTCGCTCCTCTGGTGGAGATCGCCGGCGATGCCGCGCGGCCGCCCCTCGTCCGGGCAAACGCCCTCGGCCATCTCCGGGGCTACAAGGACCCCGCGGCCACGAGCGCGCTC
>DAORUA010000656.1:0-1652 GCA_035432945.1 Vicinamibacteria bacterium
CCGCCCGAGAGGACCGACACCTTCTTGTAGGCATCGTCGCCGGAGAACAGGAACCCGCCGAGGATCGAACGGATCATGGGGACCATGGTGGTGGGGCTCGTGCCCGCCATCTCCTCGTAGACGGTCTGTGAGCCGGTGAGGATGTCCGCCTGGTTCTGGGCGAAGTAGTCCATGACCACCTGATGCCCGAGCGTGATGTGACCGCTGGTGGGCTTGTCCGTGCCCGCGAGGACGCGCATCAGGGTCGACTTGCCCGCGCCATTGGGGCCGACCAGCGCGATGCGATCGCCGCGCTCGACGGTGAAGCTCACGCCGTCGAGGATGACGTTCGGGCCGTAGGCGCGGCGCAGGTCCTTCACCTCCAGAACCACGCGGCCCGCCTTGGGCGCCTCGGGGAAGTGGAAGTGGATCTTCTGGCGCTGGGCCGGGATCTCGATGCGCTCGACCTTGTCGAGCTGCTTGATCCGGCTCTGGACCTGGCGGGCCTTGGTGGCCTGATAGCGGAAGCGATTGATGAACGCCTCGGTCTTCTCGATCTCCTCGGTCTGGCGGCGATGCGACTCGAGGAGATTCTCGAGGTTCGCCTGGTAGTCGACGAGGTACTTGGAGTAGTTGCCGTGGTAGTCGGTGAGGGTGCGCAGCTCCACCTGGGTGATGCGCTTCACCACCGCATCGAGGAAGAAGCGGTCGTGCGAGACCAGGACCACCGAGCCCTCGTAGTCGTGGAGATACTCCTCCAGCCAGTTGCAGGCGGGGAGGTCGAGGTGGTTCGTCGGCTCGTCCATCAGGAGCAGGTTGGGGCGCTGGAGGAGGAGCTTGGCGAGCGCGATGCGCATCTGCCAGCCGCCCGAGAACTCTTCGCACAGCCTCTGATGATCCGAGGGTTTGAATCCGAGGCCGCGCAAAACGTTCGCGATCTGGATGTCCATCTCGAAGCCGCCGGCCCGCTTGAAGTGGTCCATCACCTCGGCGTAGCGGTCGAGAAGAGCCAGGTGCTCTTCTTCCGTGGTGCCCGGGTCCTCGTGCTCGAGGGTGGCTTCGATCCTGTCCTGCTCCGCCTTCAGGGCGAGAAGAGGGGCGAAGGCGAGCGACACCTCGGCGTGAAGCGTGCAGCCCTTGTGCGCGATCCCGTCCTGCGGCAGGTAGCCGATGGTGAGGTCCGTAGCCATCCGGACCTGGCCCGAGTCGTACTCCTCGAGTCCGGCGAGGATCTTGAGGAGAGTCGATTTTCCCGCGCCGTTCGGCCCGCACAGGCCGATCCGGTCGTTCTTCCTGACGTGCCAGTTCACGTTCTCCCAGAGAACGCGGGCGCCGTAGCGCTTGCACAAACCTTCGACGTGGATCATGGAGTTGGGGAGTGGGGCCTTTGAAGCGAGCCGCGCACCTCGAACGACGGGAGGGGACGCGGGCTCGGTGGATGGCTCGGCGATGTCCTTCGAGGGCAGCTTTCGCTGCGCGCCCGAGGCCCGCGAGGCCTTAGCAAACGAGCATTATAGTCGCCACCCTCGTGCGTCCCCGAGCGAGCGCGTTTCTTGTCTCCCGCGCACGCGGGGTTTCGATGCGCGAATCAATACCCATCGTGCCCCCTTGATCGTCGGACCTGCGTACAGTCCGTCCTGCGCGAAGGATGTAGCCGCCCCTACAGCCTTCGC
>DAORUA010000657.1:0-1651 GCA_035432945.1 Vicinamibacteria bacterium
GCGCGAAGGCCCCGAAGGCGCCGGTCGAGGAGACCACCCCGGCGCCTGAGGGGCCGACGGACTGAGCCGGACCGCGGCGCCGGGCGGAGAGCCTGGGAGCGCGCGAGGGAGGGCGACGAGAGGCCCCGGGAGGGTCTCGTCGCCTTGCTTCTGCCGCGCGGGTGAGCCGGGAGCTTCCGGAGCGCGGTTCTCGGGTCCAGAGAGGCTGCGGGCAGCCTCTTCGGGGCGGTGGCTGGGCAAGACTAGGCTCCCGGGAGGCCTCCTGAGGCGAGCGAACGTCGCCGGAGGGCGCTCGGGTCGGCGCGGCGGTCGAGCTCGGGCGTGGTGCAGCTCCCGGCTCGCGGTCGGGGAGGACGGGGAGAGCTGAAGTGCGGTCCGCGCCCCTCCCGCGGGCGCGCCGGCACGCTCCGGCCGCTCGCCAGCGCCCGAGCTTGTGGGATTGCGGTGGCGCGTCCAGCTTCGACTACTATATATGTGTTCAGGGTCTCGACGATGTCTGACGGAAGCGCCATCGAGTGGACGGATGCCACGTGGAATCCGGTCCGCGGCTGCACGAAGGTCTCGCCCGGCTGCAAGCACTGCTACGCGGAGACCTTCGCGGAGCGCTTCCGTGGCGTCCCCAAGCACCCCTTCGAGCAGGGGTTCGATCTGCGGCTGGTCCCCGACGCGTTGGAGCTCCCGCTCCGATGGCGGGCGGGCCGGCGCATCTTCGTCAACAGCATGTCCGACCTCTTCCATGAGGACGTGCCGGACGAGTACGTGCTTCGGGTCTTCGACGTGATGGGGCGAGCGTCGCAGCACAAGTTCCAGCTCCTCACCAAGAGGGCGGAGCGGATGGCGAAGCTCACCGCGTCGCTTCGCATCCCCGACCACGTGTGGATGGGGGTGAGCGTCGAAAACGCCAATTACACCGATCGGATCGACGAGCTTCGGAAGGTGAAGGCGAAGGTCCGCTTCCTGAGCGTGGAGCCGCTCCTCGGCCCCATCCCCCGCCTGAACCTGCGCGGGATCCACTGGGTGATCGTCGGAGGCGAGAGCGGGCCCCGCGCCCGCCCGATGGACGTCGAGTGGGTGCGAACGATCCGCGACCGGTGTATCGCTTCCGAGGTACCGTTCTTTTTCAAGCAGTGGGGTGGGGTCCGGAAGCACACCACAGGCCGCGTGCTTGACGGCCGGACGTGGGACGAGATGCCTGACCGCGCCGTGCGTCAGAACCGGGTTCTCGCGGTGGTGAATGGATGAGGGAGACGGGGGGGGAGACTCGATGGCAGCGCCGAAGACGACGACGTGGAACCTGGAGCCGCACACGCGGGCGAAGCACGAGATTCTTCGGCGCTACCTCGAAGCGTGGACTCCGATCCTGAGCCTCGGGGGCTTCCCGACGATCGCGTACGTTGATGGCTTCGCCGGCCCGGGCGTCTACTCCGGAGGAGAGGACGGCTCGCCGATCATCGCAGTGAAGGCCGCGCTTCAGCACCAAGCGAAGATCAATGCCAACGTGCAGTTCCTCTTCATCGAGAAGGACACGGACCGAGCGGAGAGGCTCCAGCAACTCGTGACAGGGCTCGGGCTGCCGGCCAACTTCCATGCTCGGATCATTGGCGGGAAGACGTTCGAAGAGGGCTTCCGCGAGAACCTGCTCGAGGTCTAC
>DAORUA010000658.1:0-1641 GCA_035432945.1 Vicinamibacteria bacterium
AGGTAGTGCGGCTCGTCTCCGGACGCGTCCATGCGCGGGACGAAGTACGCGGCGAGCGAGGCGAAGAGGGCTAGCAGGATGACGAACAACCGCGCGGACGTCATCGGCGTTTCAACCCCGGCCGGGCGCTACCGGCACTCGGCCACATACCCGAGTGCCTTCAACTGCTCGCATTCCGCCTGGCTCCTCGGAGGCGAGACCTTGCCTTCGAGCTGAGCGCGCGTCCTCAGGGAGGAGCGCAGTTCCATGTCGCGATGCTCGTCGAGACCCAGCGAGAACTTCTTCGCGGCCTCCTTCAGGTCCGGCCGGGGCTTGCGCTCACCGGGATCGTCGGAGCGGTCGAAGAAGAGCCGGGCCGGCTTCGCGGCGCGCGGGTCGGTGTCGATGAGCTTGTACCGGCGGTCCCAGATCCCCTGGTGGCCGCGATCGTTCTCGCCCACCAGGGTGCCGCGGGTCGACTCCGTTCGTCCGGCCGCGAAGGGAAGGACGCTCCGGCCCGCGAGGCCCGAAGGGAAGGACACGCGCGCGGCGTCGAGGAGGGTCGGCATGATGTCGAGGGTCGAGATGAGAACGTCGGACCGCACCGCTCTCGCGCCCCGGCCCAGCACGATGAAAGGAATGCGCTGGACCGGATCGAACAGGTTCGCGCCGTGGTCGAAGTAGTAGTCGTGTTCGCCCAGGCTCTCGCCGTGATCCGAGGTGACGATGACGGTGGCGCGGGTCAGGACGCCGGCCGCGTCCAGGGCCCGCAGGACCTGGTCGAGCTGGGTGTCCGAGTACGCGATTTCGCCGTCGTAGGCGTTCACGTAGTCCGAGAGCCGCGTCTTCCCGGGGATGGCCCACTGCTTCGAGACGCCGCCGAAGAAGCCGTCCACCACCCGGAGGGTCGGGTCCTTCTTCGGGCGATCGGTGAACGCGGCGTCGAAAGGCGCGGGCGGCGTGTAGGGCGCGTGCGGATTGACGTAGTGCAGCCAGAGGAAGAAACCGTCCTTCCCCTTCGACTGGACGTACTCGATGCCGCGCTTCGTGATGGCCTCGGTGCGGGCCACCTCGTCCTTGAGCGCGGCGTCCGCCCACATCTCGACGTAGGTCTTGAAGCCGCGGGAGAAGCCGAGAGAACCCGCCACGTTGGCGTTGTCGACGAAAGCCGCGGTGTCGTAGCCCTCCTTCTGCAGGGTCTCGGCGAGGGTCGGGTTGAAGGCGTGCAGCTCGGGGTGCTTCGGGGAATAGCCGCTCTCGCCCGCGGTCCGACCGGTCATCATGGCCACGAAGCTGCCGCGGGTCTTCGGCCAGTACGTGTAGGCCTGTTCGAACACCGCGCCCTTCGCCGCCCATTCGGCGAGACGCGGGGTGGTCTCGCGCGCGTACCGGTAGACGCTCATGTGGTCGGCGCGGAGCGTGTCGACGGTGATGAGGGTGGCGGGAGGGCGCTCCTTGACCGCGGGGCCCGGCTTTTCCGCGGGCTCCTGGGAAGGACGGCCGGGACAGGCCGCGGAGCCGAGGGCGAGAGCGGAGAGGATGAGAAGGTCCCGGGGCTTCATCGCGTGATCTCGATGCGCCGGTGATCGTCGTTCGCTCCGCCATGCGTGATCTCGACCCTGGCCACGCTCTTCCACGGGTACGACCGCATGCGCGCCGCCC
>DAORUA010000659.1:0-1638 GCA_035432945.1 Vicinamibacteria bacterium
TCGCCCGAGAAGTTCTTCGGCCACGTGATGGGCGCTGACCGGAAGCTCGCGAACTGGGACAAGCTGCACGAGTACTACCAGACCCTCGCCAAGGCCTCGAACCGGGTCAAGCTCGTGGAGCTGGGCAAATCGAGCGAAGGGCGGCCGTTCATCGCCCTCTTCATCTCCTCGCCCGCGAATCTCGCGAAGCTCGACCAGTACCGCCAGATCAACGCGAAACTCGCGGATCCCCGGGGCCTGACCGAGGCCGAGGTGAAGAAGCTGGTGGCGGAGGGAAAGGCCGTCACCATCCAGAGCTTCGCCCTGCACTCGAGCGAAGTCGCGGCCTCGCAGACTGCGGCGGAGTTCGTCTACGACTCCCTCACCCGCAATGACGAGGAATCGATGCGCATGCTCGACAACGTGATCAGCATCGTCCTGCCCTCCATCAACCCCGACGGCACCCAGATGATCGCGGACTGGTACATGAAGTACGTGGGCACGCCGCACGAGGCCTCGGGGCTGCCCTGGCTGTACCAGAAGTACGCCGGCCATGACAACAACCGCGATGGCTTCGCCTTGAACCTCGTCGAGTCCCAGAACATCGGCAAGCTCATGTACCGCGACTGGCTGCCCCAGGCCTACCTCGACCATCACCAGATGGGCAGCGGCAACGCGCGGCTCTCCATCCCGCCCTACGCCGAGCCCATCCGCCCCGACGGCGATCCCCTGGTGTGGCGCGAGATCTCCTGGTGGGGCGGCCACATGGGCACGAAGCTCGAGGCCGCGGGCAAGACCGGAGTCATCGGCGCCGCCATCTACTCGGGCTGGGGCCATATGGGCTTCCACTGGATCACGCCCTTCCACAACATCGCGGGGATGCTCGCCGAGTCCGCGAGCGCGCGCCTCGCCACCCCCATGTTCATGCACCCCGATCAGCTCAAGGGCGGTCCCCGCGGCCTTCCGGAGTACGAGCCGCAGACCACCATGCCGAGCCTGTGGCCGGGTGGCTGGTGGCGGGTGCGCGACATCGTGGAGCAGCAGAAGATCGTGGCCTGGTCGGTGGTCGACCTCGCCGCCCGCAACCGCGAGACCGTCCTCCAGAACATGGTCCTGAAAGGCCAGCGGCAGACCGAGCGCGGCCTCAAGGGCCCGGTGAAGGCCTATGCCATCGCCGCGGCCCAGCACGACCCTCTCACCGTGAAGAAGCTCGTGAACATGCTCCTCGACTCCGGGGTCGAGGTCCATCAGGCGAAGTCGCAGTTCGTGGCCGATGGCCGCTTCTATGGCCCCGGCTCCTTCGTGGTCACCATGGCCCAGCCCAAGCAGGGCCTGGTGCGCTGGATGCTCGGCCGGACCTTCTATCCCGACAACACCTACACCCGCGACCTCCAGGGCAACCCGATCCGTCCCTACGACATGTCCACCGACACCTTCGGCGAGTTCATGGGCGTGCGCACCGATCCCGTGGGCGAGAAGGTCGCCGCGGACCTCGTGAAACTCACCGCGAAAGTTCCTCTCACCGGCGCGGTGGCCGGAAGCGCTCCTTCGGGCTACGTCCTCGACGGCCGCCTCAATGACTCCTTCCGCGCCGTGAACCTTCTGCTCGACAAGGGCGTCGCAGTGCGCCGCGCGAGCGAGGGTAGCGCCGATGGAAGC
>DAORUA010000660.1:0-1635 GCA_035432945.1 Vicinamibacteria bacterium
GGGGTTCGAGGGGGCCACGGCCGCCGCGCCCACCGAGGCCGAGGAGATCTGCCCGTCGGTGACCGGCCGCCACGTGGTGCCGCCGTCCGTGGTCTTCCACAGCCCGCCTCCCGTGGCGCCGAAGTAGTACTCGTTGGGCCGGGCCACACTGCCCGCCGCGGCGATGGACCGGCCGCCTCGCAGCGGCCCGAGGCTCCGCCACCGGAGGGCTCCAAAAGGCCCGGCCTGGGCTCCCGGCCGGGCCGCGGCGGGCGGCTGGGCGGTCAGAAGTGCGGGGCTGAGCACGAGGGCCGCCATCAGGGCGGCCTTGAGCGCTAGAGATCGTGAATGGTGGATATGCATGGTGATGTGGCTCCTTGCGCAAGTCGAGTTTGAAAGTCGCCCGTTGTGGGCCATTCTAGCCACCGATCCGCGCGGTTCGACGTTTCAGGCGCGCAGCTTCTATCCTCAGAAATTCCATGAAGATTCTGGCCATCGAAAGCTCGTGCGACGAGACCGCGGCCGCGGTGGTCGAGGACGGGCGCCGCATCCTCTCGAACGTCGTGTCGACCCAGATCGAGATCCACGCGAAGTGGGGCGGGGTGGTTCCGGAACTGGCGTCGCGACGCCACCTCGAGTCCATCGGTCCGGTGGTCGACGAAGCGCTCAAGGTCGCGGAGGTCGCCGTGGATTCGCTCGACGCGGTCGCGGTCACCTACGGTCCGGGACTCGTGGGCTCGCTGCTGGTGGGCCTCGAATACGCGAAGGCCCTGGCCTGGGCGCACGGGAAGCCCCTCGTCCCCGTCCACCACATCGCCGGCCACATCCACGCGCCCTTCCTGTCCTTCGACCACATTCCCCTTCCCACCATCGCGCTCGTGGTCTCGGGCGGCCACACCAGCCTCTTCCTGATGAAGGAGCTCGGGGTCTACGAGCTTCTCTCGCGGACCCGGGACGACGCGGCGGGCGAGGCGTACGACAAGGTCGCGAAGCTCCTCGGCCTCGGCTATCCCGGCGGACCCATCGTCGACAAGCTGGCCGAGACGGGACGCGACGACGCCGTCTTCTTCAAGATGGCGAAGATGAGCGACGGCAAGCCCGACTTCTCCTTCTCGGGTCTCAAGACCGCGGTTCTGCAGCACGTGAAGAAGCACTCGATCGCTCCCGTGGCCTCACGCGACGCGGTTTCGGATGAGGTGCGCGACCTCCTCGCCTCTTTCCAGAAGGCGGTGGTGACCGCGCTGTTGCGCCGCCTGAAGGACGCGGTCGAGCGTCACCGCCCGGCGAGCGTCATCCTGACCGGCGGAGTCGCCGCCAACTCCCGCCTCCGGAAGGACGCGCAGGCCATGATGTCCGCGATGTCCGTCCCGCTCTTCGTGCCGCCGCTCCATCTCACCACCGACAACGCCGCGATGATCGGGGCCGCGGGGGCGGTGGCCTTCGACCGCGGGATCCGCGCGGGCTCGAATCTCGAAGCCGAGCCCTTCGCCGCCATCGGGGTGTGACGCTGGCGCAGCTTCGGTCGGCCGCGCGCAGGATTCTGCGCCAGGGCCTCGCCGCGGTTGAGCCTGGTCGTCTCGTGGCTGCTCATCTGAAAAGACACGGCCACGCTCTCCGCATCGCCGGAGTGGACGTGAAGCCGCGGCGGCTGTTCGT
>DAORUA010000661.1:0-1630 GCA_035432945.1 Vicinamibacteria bacterium
GGCCTCGGCGGCGAGATAGACGGCTCCCATCCCGCCCCGTCCCAGCAAACGCCGGATCTCGTACTGTCGGCCGAGGGCGACCCTCAACACTTCGCGGACGGGATCGGTGGGAGAGGGCCTTGTCCTGGATTCGTTCGTGTCTGCCACCCCAGAGGTCCTTTGTTCCACAAGGTGTACCGCCAGCCGGATCGGCCCGGGAGTTCAATCCTTTTGATGCCCAGGCTCCTGGAACCTTCCGGTTTCGGCTTTCGTCTTACCAAGCAGCCGCCCTTTCGGCCGGAATGCCTCCGGCCGCCCCGGGGCCGACGGGGGATTTGACCCATGTTCGCTGAGACCTTCCGCCAGGACCTTCGCATCGGCCTCCGCGTCCTCGTGAAGGACAAGGGTTTCGCGGCCCTCTCCGTCTTCGTCCTGGCTCTCGGCATCTGCGCGGTGGCCACCATGTTCACCATGGTGAACGCGACCATGATCCGCGGCTTCTCCTTCCCGAACGCCGACCGGCTGACCAACGTCACCTTCATCGATCCCACGACGGTGACGCCCTTCGGCGCGAACAATCAGGTCTACGCGATGGACTATGAGGAGTTCCGGACGGAACAGAGTCCTTCGAGCGCATGGCCGCCTACCTGAACGGCTCCACCGTCAACCTCACCGCGGATGGCGAACCGCGGCGCTACACCGGTGCTTACACCACCGAGGACTTCCTCGGGATCCTCGGGGTCCAGCCCCTCATGGGCCGCGACTTCACCGAGGAGGACAACCGTCCCGGCGCGCCGAAGGTGCTGCTCCTGAGCTATGGCGTCTGGCAGCGGGACTTCGGGGGCGCGCAGAACATCGTGGGCAAGGATGTCCGCCTCAACGGGAAACCCGCCACCATCATCGGTGTCATGCCCCAGGGCTTCAGCTTTCCGCAGAGCGAGGAGATGTGGATCCCGCTCTTCAGCGAGTTCCCCCCGAAGGCCAGGAACGATCCGCAGGGCAACAATCCGGCGGTCCTCGGCCTCATCAGGAAAGAGGTCTCCCTCGACGCCGCGCAGGCCGAGTTCGCGGGCTTCGCGAAACGCTTCGCCGCGGCCTACCCGGATACCAACAAGAACTTCAACGACGCGCAGATCCAGCCTCTGCTCAAGACCTTCACCCCGCTGCCCATCCGCGGAATGCTCCTCACCATGCTCGCGTTCGGGGTGGGCGTGCTCCTGATCGGCTGCGTCAACGTGATGAACATGCAGTTCGCCCGGGCCACGATCAGGCTCAAGGAACTCGCCATCCGCTCCTCCCTGGGGGCCACCCGCATCCGGCTCGTCCGCCAGATGCTGACCGAGAGCCTGCTCGTGGCCACCCTGGGCGCGTTGCTCGGCATCGGCCTCGCGTACTTCTCGGTGGACTGGCTCGCCGCCTCGTTCCGGGCCCAGCAGAACGGCCCGCCCCGCTGGATGGTCTTCGAGATCGACCGCCTGGCCCTCCTCATCACTGTGCTCGCGACGTTCGCGGCCGCGCTCCTCTCCGGCCTGATGCCTGCCCTGATGTCGTCGCGCACCGACGCGGCCTCCACCCTCAAGGACTCCGGGCGCGGCAACTCCTCGCGCCATGTCGGTCTCCTGACCCGCGGACTCGTCGTGTTCCAGATCGC
>DAORUA010000662.1:0-1627 GCA_035432945.1 Vicinamibacteria bacterium
TGCCCTGGGCGTTCGCGAGAACCTCTTGGTGATCGACCGTGAGCTCGCGAACGACGGCTCGGTGCGCCAGTTCGTGTTCACGGGGAAGGGCTGGGGGCACGGGGTGGGCCTGTGCCAGGTGGGTGCCTTTGGGATGGCCCAGGCCGGCGCCACCTACGACGAGATCCTGAAGCACTACTATTCGGGAATCGAACTCGTGCGCGCCGCCCCTCCCATTTAGACTCCACCTTGAAACGATGGCCATGAGCACCCACACCGACGCAATTCCTCGGCGCCTCGTGCCCTTCATCACGGCCCAGGGGCTCAAGGGGAACCTGTCCGCGCTGCCCCTGCCCGAGTTGTTGATCCAGCTCCGACGGACCGGGTCCACCGGGATCCTCTCCGTCGAAACCGAGGGCACGCGCAAGGCCGTGTACTTCCACAACGGACGCGTGGTCTTCGCGACCAGCAACTCCCCGAACGATCGCCTCGGTGAAACCCTCCTCCGGCTCGGGAAGATCAGCGTCGAGGAATACGAGCAGTCGCTTCAGCAGATCTCCCACGGCCGGCGGCAGGGCAAGGTGCTGATCGAGATGGGAGCCATGGCCCCCCAGGACCTGTGGGAGGGCGTCGAGACCCAGGTGCGCGAGATCGTGTTCAGCCTCTTCGAGTGGGCCAGCGGAGAATTCGTCTTCGAATCCACGAGCCTCCCCCAGAAGGAGAAGGTGACGGTCTCGTTCGACCCTCTGGTCCTGGTCCTCGAAGGGTTGCGGCGGATCGATCCCGAGGGAGCGCTCAAGGGTCGCTACCCCGACCCCGGCCTGATCCTCGAAGGGGTCAAGGAGGCGGACCTTTCCGGCCTCGAGCCCTACGAGAAGCACATTCTCTCCATGGTCGACGGACATCGCTCGGTGTCGGAGATCTGCCGCGAGAGCGAGATTGGCGACGGCGAAACCCAGAAGACGCTCTATGCGCTCTTCTGCGCGGGCTTCCTGCGCGTGCGCGGGCGGAAGATCCGGGCGGTCGGCGAGGAACCCGGCCGCAACGTCTCCGAATCGGCGCTCGCCGCCTACAACTCGATGTACGCGTACATCTACCGCTACCTGCTGCGCGAGACCGGTCCGGAAGCGGACGCCACCCTCCAGAGCGCGGTCAGCGAGCTGCACGTGGCCGGCGGCCTCATGCCGTCGTGCCGGGTCACCAAGGGCGGCATCATCGATCCCGCGCCCCTGCTCGTGGCCCTCGCCCAGGTGCCCGAAGCCGAGCGGTCGCTTCAACTGACCAACACGTTGAACGAGCTCCTCTACGCCATGCTCTTCGCGGTGCGCAAGACCATCGGCGCGGATCACGAGGCCAACATCCTGAAGGCGCTTCGTCCCGACAGCATGCTCATCGAGGTCTGAGGCCGGTCGTGAAGGCTCTTTTCTAGCCTTGGCCAGACTTCCAGACGCGCAGATCCGGGGGCTCGGGGTCGTGACCCTCCTGCTCGTCCTCTTCGCCGCCTGGCGCCTCTGGAGCCGAAGCTGAGCGCGGACCGGATCGTCGCGATCGTGGGGCCCACCGCGAGCGGGAAGTCGGATCTCGCCCTGGAACTGGCGGTTCGCCTCGGCGGCGAGATCGTCTCCTGCGACAGCGTGCAGGTGTATCG
>DAORUA010000663.1:0-1623 GCA_035432945.1 Vicinamibacteria bacterium
CTCCGGCCAGGGTTTCGGGGAAGCTGAACGCGACCACCAGGTACACGGGCACGCTCGAGAGCAGGAGCGCGCTGATTCCGAAGGTGGTGGCGACCGCCACCGCGATCAGCGGAGCCAGCACCGAGAAGATCCCGTTCACTCCCCAGGCCCACGGCACGAGATGGGGGAACGGCGCCTTCATCGCGTCGAGGATGGTGGGCAGGAACACGCCGAGACAGATCCCGATCGGAAGGACCAGGACGCCGGTGATCAGCGCCCGGACCAGGAAGGGCAGCCCGAGGATCGATGACAGTTGCGGGAAGATGAGGAAGTACTCCACGAAGATGGTCGCGGAAAGCAGGTAGGCGACGAAGCGCACGTTCCCGAGCCGGGCCACGATCGATCCCGCCCACAGGGAACCCAGGCCGCTGGACAGAAGCAGGGTGGCGAGAACCACGGAGATCGAGTAGTTCGGGTGGCCGAGGAACAGGCCGAAGAGCTGCATCAGAGCCACCTCGATGGCCAGGTACCCGAGGGCCGCGCCCGCGCAGTAAAGACCGATGCGGCTCTTCCCTTCCGTGGGCAGTCCCCGGCGCAGCAGGAACCGGAGGGGAAGGAAGATCGCGAGGACCATGACCACGCAGACCGCCGCGGCCAGGACGAGGAGGCTCAACTGAAGCACCGGCACCACGGTCCAGTCTTTCGGCTGTTCGGCGAAGAGCACCCGGCCGGGAAAGAGGTGCCACCAGAACGAGAAGTTGAAGAAGAAGGGCCGGTCGTCGGTGGCGGCGTCGATGGCGAAGGGATAGTTCGCGATGTATCGCCGCTCGAAGCGCTCGTTGTCGAGAGCCATGAACTCCTGGTACGCGTTCTTGACTTCCGTCCTGGGCGACCCGGGCTCGAAGGAGATGCCGAAGCTCGGCCGCTGTGAACTCCAGGCCCGGAGTTTCTCGATCTCGGCCTCGCTGAACGGGTTCCGCTTCACCAGCAGGGCGGTGAAGTAACCGGTGTGCTCGGTCAGCATCACGATGTGCTTCCGGGGTTCGGCGACGCCCCGGCGGCGCAGGGCTCCGACCGCGGTGGTGAGGGCCCGGAGCATCTCCCGGGCGGGGATGTGCTCGAGTCGCATCATGTTCAAGACGCCGTGCTCGGACAGGCGGCTCAGGTACAGGTCGAAGGCTTCCGCGGTGTAGAGATAGTTCTCCGAGAACACATGAGCGGCCCCCGGGGTGCCGCTGTAGGAGTCGACACCCGAGAGCTGAATGATGTCGTAGGTCTCGGGAGTGGTGGACAGGTAGTGCCGGCCCTCCGCGTTTACGAGCTTCACCCTCGGATCGGTCACCCAGTGCTTGAAGTAGTCCCGGAAGACGTTCCGCACGATGTTGAGGGTCGCCGCGTTGATCTCGATCCCCGTGACCTCGGACACGTCGAAACGCAGCGCGGTCAGGATGTCGAATCCGCCGCCCACGCCGATGACCGCGACCTTGGGCCGCGGCATCAGGGTTGCGTAGTAGCCGGAGGCGTAGATCGTCTCCTCGATGCCGATGAGCGACTCGGGGGTCCCGTCGTAGTCGACTCCGGTGGTGAAGGCGTAGTTGTTCTGGGTGAGGAGCTTCCGGAACCGGCGAAGGAAGGTCGCGTTCT
>DAORUA010000664.1:0-1623 GCA_035432945.1 Vicinamibacteria bacterium
GGGAGAGACCTTGATCGTGGCGGCACGGGTGTCTTCGAGGAGCAGGGTGTCGGGACGCAGGGTCAGCGACCCGGGATGCGAGCGGATCCAGGGGACGAGGCTCTGGGCCTCGGCGGCGAGGCCGAACTGGTTGGTGGCGATGAGGAGGGGGAGGCCTTCGGTCTTTGCCTCCTCCCTGAGCGGGATCCTCGACTGCGATGGAGGCGCCACCTGACCCAGGGCGCTCGCCCGCAGGAGCATGACGATCGCGAACGCCGATCCCGCGATCCTCATGTCCTTGGGGACCGGGCGGCTAGCGGGCTTTCGCCAGCGACTCCACGACGTCGTGCTGGAAGCGCACGAAACGATAGAGCTCGGACTCGATGATCCGCTCCTGATCCGAGTGGGCGCCGAAGCCCTTGGGGCCGTCCTCCGCGTCGAGGCCGGGGCCGATGCCGTAACACTGCATGCCCTTCGCGCGCAGGTACGACATGTCGGTGGCGCCCGTGCTCATCATGGGGATCATGGTGGTGTGGTAGTTCCTCTTCACCGCCGCTTCGATCGCGACCATGGCCTCCGAGTCGAGGCGCGTGGCGGCAAACGCAGGCCGGACATCGCGCGAGGCGTACGCCACCTCCACGTTCGGGTCGCCGATGACCCCGCGCACGATGTCGAGGAACTTCGCGGGGTCCTCGTCGGGGAGGGTGCGCACGTCGAGGGTCGCCTTCGCCTCGGAGGGGATCACGTTGACCCGGTAGCCGCCGTTCAGGATGGTGGGGGACACCGAGGTGCGCAGGGTCGACGCGGTACGCGGCTCGTTGGTGAGGAACCACTCGTCGGCCGCGTCGATCGCCCCGGGGTCGCCCGAGACCACGGCCTTGTAGCGCGCGGACTCCTCGCCGGTGGTGACGGTGGCGAGTCGCGTGAAGTAGGCGCGGGTGGTGTCGTTGAGCCGGACCTCCGGCTTCCACGCGCCGATCTTCGCCACCGCGGTGGAGAGACGCACCACCGCGTTGCCGCGCAGGGGAACCGAGGCGTGGCCGGAGACGCCGCGCGCGGTCAGCTCGATGGCGCGAGGGATCTTCTCGAGGGTCTGCACGCCCGCGAACTTCACCGTCCCGCCCGCGCGGACCACGTTCGCGCCCTCGGCGAAACAGTACTCGGCGTCGATCTTCGAAAAATTCTGCTCGGTCATGAACTTGATGCCCACGCGCGTGCTGCCTTCCTCCCCGGCCTCCACCAGGAGGATGACGTCGCGGTCGAGGGCCACGCCGCGCCGCTTGAGCGAGAGCAGGGTCATGACCCCTGCGATGACGTTGTCCTTGTCGTCGACGGAGCCGCGGCCGTAGATGTAACCGTCCACCCGGGCCGCGGAGAAGGGCGGCTGGCTCCACTTCTTCTCGTCGATGTTGACGGTGTCGCTGTGGCCCATCATCAGAAGAGGCTTCTTCTTGCCGGAGCCCTTGAGGCGCGCCACCAGGTTCGGCCGGTTGGGCTCAACCGAGAAGGTCTCGACCGCGATGCCCTCGGCCTCGAGCACGCTCTTCAGGTACTCGACGACCGGCTTCTCGTTTCCGGGCGGGTCGGTCGAGTTCATGCGCACGATGGCCTGGAAGTGGCGAAGGGTCTCTTCGTCCGAGAGGG
>DAORUA010000665.1:0-1623 GCA_035432945.1 Vicinamibacteria bacterium
CCGGTGTGGTCGGCATGGTTGTGGGTGATCACGACGTCGGTGATGTCGGAGAGATCGAGGCCCAGTTCAGCCGCGTTCTTGAGCACGGTCTCCGCGCGCGCTCCGGTGTCGATGAGCCACCGCTTTCCATCCGCCTCGAGCAAGGCGGCGAAGCCCCACTCCCCGAATCCCGGCCCGCTGGTGAGCATGGTGGAGAGCACGGTGACCTTCAGCTTCCCGACGGGGTGAGCGAGCTGGACGGCCCCGGCCGTCCCCGCGGCGGCGATCGGATCGGGCGGGGGACACGCGGCGGCGGAACCCTCGCACGACATCGTGGTGAACACCTCGCTCTGGATCAGCCAGCGGCCATCCAGGCCTCGCTGCCACTTGGCGGCGTAGACCCCGGAAGCGCGAGCCGGGTTGCCCGCCGTGGAGTAGCTCCCCGCCCAGTCGCCCGTCTCCTCCGCGAGGCCCCACGCCTCGTTCACCCGCACGTCACGAGGCGTCCTCCGGTACGTCACCGTGGGGTCGGCCGCGAATCGGGCCGCCCATTTTTCGCGCTCGGCCACGGCGCCGTACGACTGATCGCTCCGCCCCGTCACGATGTGATAGCCCGGTGCTAAAAGGCGGCCTATGGCCTCGGCATCACGCCGCTCGATCGCTTGATTGAACTCCTCGCGGGCGGCGCGGACGGCGGTGTCCCCGGAGACCAGGGTGGCGGCCAGGAGCAGGGCGAGGAGCATGCCCAGACGATAACGCGCTCAGGTCCGGTGGAATCTTCGCCAGACCGGTTTCGCGATTTCCAGCACCACCAGGAGGGTCACGCCCGCGCCGAACGCCACCGCGAGGTCGTTCGCGTGCAGGGGCCCGAAGCGGAGAAGCGACGTGGCCCATGGCCAAAGGAGAGTGGTGGCCAGCATGAGGACCACCGCGAGCAGCACCAGGCCGAGGGTCGCGTTGGGCCGCGTGATCGCGGTGAGGATCGAGGCGGAGAACGACCGGTTCACGAAGATCAGGGCCACGATGTTCAGGACCAGCGAGAAGAAGGTGAGCGCCCGCACCTCGGTCGCGGGCAAGCCGCGGTTGAGCGCGGCGATGTAGATCCCCGCCACCAGCAGGAAGGCCACGAAGCCCTGAAGCAGGCTCCAGACCACGAGCGAGGCGCTGAACATCGGCGCGTCGGGATCGCGCGGCTTTCGCCGCATGATGTCCTCCTCGTCCCGCTCCGCCTCGAAGACGAGCGAGCACACGGGATCGATCACCATCTCGAGGAGGGCGATATGCACGGGGCCGAAGAGGATGGGCAGGCCGGACGCGAGGGGAAGCAGGGCGAGGCCGGCGATGGGGACATGGACCGCGAAGATGAAGCCCATGGCCTTGCGCAGGTTGTCGTAGATCCGGCGGCCGAGCTGGACCGCCTTCACGATCGAGCCGAAGTCGTCGTCGAGCAGGACGATCGAAGAGGCCTCGCGGGCCACGTCGGTGCCCCGCCCTCCCATGGCGATGCCGATGTGCGCGGCCTTGAGCGACGGCGCGTCGTTGACCCCGTCCCCGGTCATGGCCACGATCTCGCCGTTCGCCTTCAGGGCCTGCACGATGCGCAGCTTCTGCTCGGGCATGGTGCGCGCGAAGACGGAGACGGTC
>DAORUA010000666.1:0-1621 GCA_035432945.1 Vicinamibacteria bacterium
GAGATCGCGGCGGCGATGCCCATCAGGCCGGTGATGGTGAGGCCGAGCCAGAAGGCCGAGAAGTTTCCGGCGATGAGGCCGGCGAGGATGTTGAGGGACGCGCCGCCCTCACGCGACGCCGTCACCACTTCCTTGACATGGCTGGACTCGGTGGAGGTGAAGATCTTGACCAGCTCGGGAATGATCGCGCCGGCGAGCGTCCCGCAGGTGATGATGGAGGAGAGCTTCCACCACAAGGTGGTGTCGCCCGCGAGGTTCGGGATCATCAGGTAGGAGACCACGTAGGTCACGACCACGGAGAGGATCGAGGTGAGCCACACCAGCGAGGTGAGGGGGGCTTCGAAGTTCATCTTGTCGGCCAGACGGTACTTGCCGGAGGCGAAGGCTTCGTTGATGAAGTACGAGACCACCGACGTGCCGATCATGAGGATGCGCATGGCGAAGATCCAGACCAGGAGCTGGACCTGGACGGTGGGGTCGGAAACCGCGAGGATGATGAAGGTGATGAGGGCCACGCCGGTGACGCCGTAGGTCTCGAAGCCGTCGGCGGTGGGGCCGACGGAGTCGCCCGCGTTGTCGCCGGTGCAGTCGGCGATGACGCCCGGGTTCCTCGCGTCGTCTTCCTTGACGTCGAAGACGATCTTCATGAGGTCGGAGCCGATGTCCGCGATCTTGGTGAAGATGCCGCCCGCGATGCGGAGGGCGGCGGCGCCCAGCGACTCGCCGATGGCGAAGCCGATGAAGCAGGGGCCCGCGTACTCGCCGGGAACGAAGAGGAGGATGGCGAGCATGATCACGAGCTCGACGGAGATCAGCAGGGTGCCGATCGAGATGCCGGCCTTGAGCGGAATCTCGTAGGTCGGGAAGGGCTTGCCGCGCAGCGCCGCGAAGGCGGTGCGGGAGTTCGCGAAGGTGTTGATGCGGATGCCGAACCAGGCGACCCCGTAGCTGCCCGCGATGCCCACCAGCGAGAAGAAGACGATGAGCAGAACGCGATCGACCGAGAAGTGGCGCAGCCAGCCGAAGTACACGACCATGATGGAGGCGATGAACACCCACAGGAGCATGATGAACTTGCCCTGGGTCTGCAGGTAGGTCTTGCAGGTCTCGTAGATGAGCTCGGACACTTCGAGCATCGACGAGTGAACGGGCATGTCCCGCAGCTGCTTGAAGAAGACCATGCCGAACAGGGCCCCCGCGGCGCAGACGAACAGGCCGAGGAAGAGCAGGGTCTGGCCGGTCATGCCGAAGAAGCTCACCGAGGTGAGATCGGGCAGGATGAGCTCGGCTTCGCTCGCGAAGGTCGGGGCCGCGGTGGCCACGATGGCGAGAGCGGCCATGAGGGCGAGCTTGAAAGGCTTACGCTCGACGAACGAGAACATGCATTTCTCCTAGAGAGGGGTCCTGGTGGGGGGAGTGGAGGCACGCCCGGGGAAACGGCCGCCACCTGGGGCGTGAGGGCGCGAATTCTAACTGAACACCCTCGGAGGGTGGTGAAGTGACGCCCGGAGGGGACGCCGGCGGTACCGCGAGGCCGCCCCGGCCTAAGGGCTGGGCGGGCGGCGAAGGTCGTCGAGAAGCTTGCGGGCCACCCGCGCATAACGCGCGTCCTCGAGGAGGA
>DAORUA010000667.1:0-1618 GCA_035432945.1 Vicinamibacteria bacterium
GCTCGAAGGTCAATCCCGGCCTTCCCTCTCGAAAGGACCAGCCGATGTTCCCCACCCAGCAGCCTTCACTCCACCGCTTCGACGCGTACCAGCTCTCCCTCCAGTTCCGCCGCATCGTCGTTCGTTGGCTCCCCCTCCGCCGCTCCGAACTCTCCGACCAGCTCGACCGCGCCTCCATTTCCGTGCCTCTCAACGTCGCCGAAGGCGCCGGACGCTCCACGCCTCGTGAGCGTGCGCGCCACTACACCATCGCGCGCGGCTCCGCCGTCGAGTGCCTCGCCTGCCTCGATCTGCTCGAACTCGAGCTTTCCGCCCCGAACACCACCGAAGCCCGGGCCGTGATCCTCCGCCTCCTGAACGTCCTCACCGCGCTTATCCGCCGTTAACGGAACGGACCCGATCCGGCCGGGGCCGCGGGTACCATCGCGGCCTCTCCCTCGAACCGAAGGAGCCGTCATGCCCGACACCCGACTCGAGGCCGTTCCCCCCGCCAAGCCCCGCCTGCTGGACCAGGTGCGCGAGGCCATCCGCTCCCGCCACTACTCGCCGCGTACCGAGAAGGCCTACGTTTTCTGGATCCGCCGCTTCATCGTGTTCAGCGGCCGCCGTCACCCCGACACCATGGCCGAGCCCGAGATCAGGAAGTTCCTCGAGGCCCTGGCCACGCGACTAGGCGTCTCTTCATCCACCCAGAATCAGGCGTTCAGCGCGATCCTGTTCCTCTATCGCACCGTGCTGGGACGGGAACTCACCGGACTCCAGGGGACACCGCGCGCGAAGCTGCCCGAGCAGGTTCCGGTCGTGCTCTCGGTGCCCGAAGTATCGGCGATCCTCCACGGCTTCGACGGTCCACTCGCTCTGGCTGCGGCCCTTCTCTACGGATGTGGCCTCCGTCTGCTCGAGGTCCTCGAACTGAGGGTCAAGGACATCGATTTCGATCGCAAGGAAATCGTCGTACGGCGAGGCAAGGGCCGGAAGGACCGCCGAACCGTGCTCCCTCCGGGACTGGAACTGCCTCTGCTGCAGCATCTCGTGGAAGTGGAGAGGCTCTACAAGCTCGACCAGAAAGGAGGCAGGATCTCGGTGGCGTTGCCCGATCTTCTTGCGAAGAAGTACCCGAACGCAGACAAGGAGCTGGCCTGGCAATGGGTCTTCCCCGCGGGACGCACGTATGTCGACAGCCGAACCGGCCGGCGATTCCGCCATCATGTGCACGAATCGGTCCTGCAACGCGCGTTCAAGGATGCCCTGCGCCGCTCCGGGGTAACCAAGAACGCAAGCTGCCACACCCTCCGCCATTCCTTCGCAACGCATCTGCTCGAGCGGGGCTACGACCTTCGAACCATTCAGGAGCTGCTCGGACACGCCGATATCTCGACCACGATGATCTACACGCACGTCCTCAATCGGGGAGCCAAGGGGGTCGAGAGCCCCTACGGACTCCTTCCGCCGGTCTCATTATCCAAATACACCGCGAAGCGCGGGCTCGGTTTGACCTAGCGTGCCGAGGCAGGCTCTAATTCCTTCGTCGGAATGGGCTTGAACGAAGGGGATCCGAATGAGGGGTATCCGGTCGCAGCCGTTATCGAAATATACGGTTCCGTATATTAAGTGTTGT
>DAORUA010000668.1:0-1612 GCA_035432945.1 Vicinamibacteria bacterium
CTTCCTTCGAGGCCAGGGATCAGGCCGGAAGGCCTCGGAACTTCGCCTCGCTCAGGGGGCCCAAGGGTCTCGTCCTGGTGTTCTTCCGCTCCGCCGACTGGTGACCGTACTGCAAGGTCCAGCTCGTGGAGCTGGAGAGCCAGATCGAGAGGTTCAAGAAGCGCGGCCTCGGCGTCGCCGCCCTCAGTTACGACTCAGTCGAGGTCCTGAAGGACTTTTCGGCCCGCAGGGGAATCAACTACCCCCTTCTCTCCGACCCCGATTCGAAGATCATCACCGCGTTCGGCCTTCTGAACGAGGCCGACTATCCGAAGGGCCACATGGCGCACGGCGTCCCCTTCCCGGGCACCTTCGTCACCGACGAGGCAGGAGTCATCCGGATCCGGCAGTTCGAGAAGGAGTACCAGGAGCGGCGCACCGCCGCGAGCCTTCTCGTCTCCATGGGCGAGGACAGCGCCGGGCCGGCGAAGGAAATCGTGAAGGACCAGTTCGTGCTCCACACCTCGGTGAGCAACCCCGAGGTGGCGCCGGGACGGCGCGTGACCCTGGTCCTCGACTTCCTGATGGCCCCGAAGATGCACGCGTATGCGCCCGGGGTGAAGGGGTACCGCCCCTTGAACTTCCGGCTCGCCGAGAACCCCTTCGTGACCGCCCACGAAGTGCGCTATCCGGAATCGCATCCCTACACCTTCGTGCCGCTCAACGAGACGGTGCCGGTGTTCGCCGGCCATTTCAGGATCCTTCAGGACGTGACCGCGCTCGGTCCGAACCGGGGGCCGGGCGGCACGCCCGCGCCGGTGATCCAGATGACCGAGATCGATCTCAACGGCACCCTCGACTATCAGGTCTGCAGCGACACGGTCTGCTACGCCCCCGCGTCGATGCCGGTGCAGTGGACCCTCACCGTCGTTCCCCTCGACCGCGACCGCGCCCCCGAGCCCTTGAGGAGGAAGCCTCAACCCTGAACCGCCGGCGTGGTAAAACCCCGGCCATGTTCATCGGACATTTCGCGATGGGGCTCGCGGCCAGCCGCCTCGAAAAGCGCCTCGCCCTCGGGACGGCGCTTCTGGCCTCGCAGCTTCCCGACGCCATCTGGCCCTACCTCCTTCTCACCGGAGCCGAGACGGTCTCCATCGCGCCGGGCGACACCGCGATGACGCCGCTGCGGTTCGACTCGTACCCCTGGTCTCACAGCCTGCTCATGGCGGCGGTCGCGGGCCTGATTCTCGCAGCCCTCTATCGCGCGATGGGGGGAGCCGCGCGCGCGGCCGCGGTCCTCGCCGGTCTCGCGGTGTCCCACTGGTTTCTCGACTTCATCACCCACCGCCCGGACATGCCCGTGCTCCCCTGGAGCGATCTCAAACTCGGCCTGGGGATGTGGAATTCCGTGCCCCTGACCGTCCTGGTCGAGGGCCTGATGTACGCGGGAGCCGTGGGGTTCTACGCCAGGGGCCGGAAGATGTCCCGAAGCTTCTGGATCCTCGTCGCGGTCCTCGGCGTCACCTATGTGACGAACGTCGTCGGCCCGCCGCCGCCCGGAGTGACGCCCGTGGCTCTGTCGATGATCGCGCTCGTTCCCCTCGTCTGGTGGTGGGGAAACAAGGCCGGCGTT
>DAORUA010000669.1:0-1599 GCA_035432945.1 Vicinamibacteria bacterium
CACGATCCGGATGCACCAGGAGAAGAAATACCCCGGGCGGGTGCACGGGACGGACTTGCGCAATCCGCACTTCGCGGCCTATGCGCGCGCTTTCGGCTGCGCGGGTGAGATCGTGGAGGAGACCTCGCAGTTCGAGGCGGCCTTCGAACGGTGCGTGGCTTCGGGGAAGCCGGCGGTGATCGAGATCCGGGTCGATCCGCAGGCCATCACGCCGAACACGACGATCGATGCGCTGCGGGCGGCGGCGTCGAAGAAGTAAGCGGTGGGGTGGGGAGTGAGGCCGGCGCAATTCTTTGGAAACGCCGATGAACGCCGATGTCACGCCGATGAACGCCGATAGAATCCGGACTGGCTCGCGATCGGAAGCCTCGTGACAACGTTCATCTTCGAATGCAGACATTTCGATCTGAAGCGGAATCCATCGGCGTTCATCGGCGGGCATCTATCGGCGTTCATCGGCGTTTCCGAAGATTTTGGCATCCATGAGCACTGACCGACCCCCCACGCCTCCCGAGGACCGCGACACCGATCCCCTCGAAACGAGCGAGTGGATCGAAGCCCTCGACGCGCTCATCGCCGAGGAGGGCAAGGACCGCGCCACGTTCCTCCTGAGGCGCCTCCTCCAGCACGCCCGCGTCCGCCGCGTCCCGCTGCCCTCGGTCCTCTCGACGCCGTACGTGAACACCATCGGCCTCGCGGACCAGCCGCCCTTCCAGGGCAATCTCGAGATGGAATCGCGCATCTCGGCGCTGGTGCGCTGGAACGCCCTCGCGATGGTCGTTCGCGCCAACCGCGCCTCCGGGGAGCTGGGAGGCCACATCGCGAGCTACGCCTCCGCCGCCGATCTTTTCGAGGTCGGCTTCAACCACTTCTTCCGCGCCGGCCCCGCGGCGGACATCGTCTACTTCCAGCCGCACTCCGCGCCCGGCGTCTACGCCCGCGCGTTCCTCGAGGGGCGCCTGGAGGCGGAGAACCTCGACCGCTACCGGCGCGAGACGGGCGGCGGCGGTCTCTCGTCCTATCCGCATCCGTGGCTCATGCCGGATTTCTGGCAGTTCCCCACGGGCTCGATGGGCCTGGGGCCGCTCTTCGCCATCTTCCAGGCGCGCTTCATGCGCTACCTCGCCAACCGCGGCCTCGCGGACACGGCCGGGCGAAAGGTCTGGGCGTTCGTGGGCGACGGCGAGATGGACGAACCCGAATCGCTCGCGGGCCTCGCCCTCGCGGCGCGCGAGCGGCTCGACAACCTGGTGCTCGTGGTCAACTGCAACCTGCAGCGCCTCGATGGCCCGGTACGCGGCAACGGCTCCATCATCCAGGAGCTCGAGGGCCTTTTCGCCGGCGCCGGCTGGAACGTGCTGATGGTCCTGTGGGGTGGCGACTGGGACCCGCTCTTCGCCCGCGACGTGAACCAGCTACTCGAGAAGCGCTTCGCGGAAACGGTCGACGGCGAGTTCCAGACCTACGCCGCCACCGACGGGCGATTCAACCGCGAGCACTTCTTCAACAAGTACCCGGAGTTGCAGCAGTTGGTCGCGCACCTCTCCGACGCCGACATCGACCGCCTGCGCCGCGGCGGCCACGACCCGGTGAAGGTCT
>DAORUA010000670.1:0-1591 GCA_035432945.1 Vicinamibacteria bacterium
GTCCGTTCATACCGCTCTCCCTACACAAATCAGGATCATCAGATCGCGGCCCTATTCGGTGTGGAGCACGGCCGCGGGACTGGTCCGGCTGGCCCGGATCGCGGGGATCGCCGCGGCGCCGAGACTCACCAGGCCCAGGGTGAGCGCGACCACCAGGAAGGTGAGGGGGTCCGAGGGCCGCACCTCGAAGAGAAAGCTCTCGACCACGGGAGCGAGAGCCAGCGAACCCAGAAGTCCTGCGGCCGCGCCAAGTCCGGCAAGACGCGCGCCGCGCGCGAGCACGAGACGGAGCACGGACCCGGGGTGCGCTCCTATCGCCATGCGAACGCCGAACTCGCGGCGACGGCTCTGCGTCTGCTGGAACACCAGCGCGCCCAGGCCGGTCGCGGCCAGGAACACGGCCAGAATCCCGAAGGCCGAGAGCAACACCGCCATCGCCTTCTGCTGGTCGAGGGCCGCGGCGAGCTGGTCCTCCAGGGTGATCACACCGTAGAGCGGCAGATCCTTGTCGAGCCGCGCCACCGCGGAGCGGAGCGCGGGAATGACGGCCGCCGGGGAGGCCGTGGTGCGCACGAGCAGGCTCATGGTCGGCATGTACGCCTGGGACAGGGCCACGTACACCGCGGGGCGCGGATCCTCGCGCAAGGTGCGCAGCTTCATGTCCGGGGCCAGGCCGACGATGCGGAAGGTCCGATCGAACGGCCCCAGGTCGGTCAGGATCTGGCCGATGGGGTCGCGGCCGGCGAAGTACTTCCGGGCCAGGGCCTCGTTGACGATGGCGACGGGAGCCCCGCCCTTGACGTCGCCCGCGTCGAAGTCGCGTCCCCGCACCAGGGGTGCCCCGAGGGTTTCGAAGAAGCGCGGCGACACCATGGTGTAGTCGACGTTGATGAACTCCTTCGGCTGCGGCACGTACCCCGGCACGCCCATGCTGACCCGCATCCCCGACCGCTGCACCGGGATGTGCCGGGAGAACGCGGCCGAGGCGACGCCTTGAAGGGCGAGGGTCTCTTCGAGAAGGGCATTCTGGAACGCGGCGCCGCGTTCCTCCGAATAGCCCTGGCGCGCGAGGTCGATCCGGGCCAGGAACGCGTGATCGACCGCGAACCCGGGCTGCGTGGCCGCGGCGCGGGAGAGGGAGTGCAGCAGCAATCCGGCGCCCACGAGGAGGACTGCGGAGAGCGCCACCTGCAGCACCACGAGGGAATCCCGGAGACGGCTCTTCGGAGGTCCGGAAGACGTCGCATTCCGCAGGGCCGAAACGAGGTCCGCGCGCGAACCGCGAAGAGCGGGCGCCATTCCGAACAGGAGGGCCACGCCGAAGGAGACGAGGCTCGCGAAGAGCAGCGGCCGGGGAGAAAGCACCGGCGTGACCGCGGCCATGGGTATGGCGAAACCGTCGGGCATGGTCGCGATCAGGATCCGCCGGACCGCGACCGCCGCGATCAGCCCCATCCCCGCGGCCAGCACGCCGGTGAGGAAGCTCTCCGCCAGCAACTGCCTCGCCAGTTGAACTCGCGAGGCTCCGAGCGCCGCCTTCGTGGCGATCTCCACGCGGCGTCCGTCTCCGTGGGCGATCTGGAGAGACGCG
>DAORUA010000671.1:0-1575 GCA_035432945.1 Vicinamibacteria bacterium
GGCGGGTGCGGAAGCGCCAGGCCGCGACGAGACCGAAGGACCTCCGCTATTCGCCCATCGCCGATCGCCTCTGCGAACGGGGCCGGTTCGGCCAGAAGACGGGCGCCGGCTGGTATCGATACGAGAAGGGAAGCCGCACCCCGGTGCCCGATCCCGAGGTCGAAGCCCTGGTGCGGTCCCTCAGCAGGGAGCTGGGTTTCAAGCGCCGGGAGATCTCCGACCGCGAGATCATCGAGCGCTGCTTCGGAGCCCTCGTGAATGAAGGCGCTCTCCTGCTCGAAGAAGGTGTGGCCGCCCGCGCGGGCGACATCGACGTGATCTGGGTCCACGGCTACGGCTTCCCACGCCACCGTGGCGGCCCCATGCACTGGGCGGACTCCTTCGGCCTCGCGAAGCTGGAGGCGGCCGTCGAGGGGATGCACGCGGAACAGGGCGCGCTGGTCCGGCCATCCGCGCTCTTGAGGCAACTGGCCCGCGATGGGCGGGGGTTTGGAGAGGCGATCGAAACGACACCACCCGTCGTGTAGGGGCCGGGCATGCCCGGCCTCGCCCCTACGGTTTGCGGGCCGCCCGGTCCCGCGCGAACCGCAGATCCCAGACCCGGTCCTGACTGACGGTCGTCCGCGAGGGTCGCCTCGACTGCGCTCGCTGACGCTCGCTCGCTGTGCGACCCTCGCTCGTTTATCCGGGGGGAGCCGCAGGAATGCGAACGGACTGCCGGTGCTCAGCTCCCCCCAGGACCCCCCTGGGCCCCCCGCGTGACTGGGCCCGCCGCTCGTTTGAACCGCAGGTCCCAGACCCGGTCCTGACTCACGCTCATCTCCGTCACGGCTCCTTTCGGGTTGCGCAGGAAGCGGATCCCGCCGAGCTCGCTGCTGAAGGCGTCCGCGAACGTGGGAGTGAGCGCGATCTTCGTGTCCGGCCGGCGGTGGATCACGAGTTTCCCGTCCTCGGCGGCCACGCGCAGGACCAGCTCGGCCTCGTCACTCGCGTACTCGCCCGCGAAGGCGGCGAGGTCCGCCGCGGTGGGATTCGCCGGCTCCACGCGATCGAACGCGAAGGCCTCCCCGCCCGCGGCCACGCGCACGCCCCGGACAACGCCCTTCGCGTCGCGGTCGATGTCGAACCGCGCGCCTCCGGCCTGGAACGCATCCTTCGTGATCGGCTTCAGCGTCCCGGGCCCGGCGATGCGCAGGCCGCCATCCCGAAATTCGACGGTCATGACGTCGTTCCGCCGCCGGTCGCGATAGAGGCCCGCGATCTCGCGAAGCTGGGCTTCGGCCACCACCGGCGCCGATTGAGCAACGGGGGCCGCGGCCTTCAGTTCCAGGAACAGGTCCGCCACCTGGCGCCCGAGCCCGGGCGCGCCCGCATTTCCCGCGTTGCACAGCACCGCGACGGAAAGGTGCTTCGTCGGGTACTGCGCGAGCCAGGCCCGGTAACCCGCGGTCGCGCCGCTGTGGGAAACCTCGGGCACGCCCTTCCACGAGCTGACGCGAAGGCCGAAGGCGTACTCGATTTTCTCGCCGCCGGTGAGCCGCATGGTCTCGCGCTGGAGCTCGATCAGGCCTCGCC
>DAORUA010000672.1:0-1568 GCA_035432945.1 Vicinamibacteria bacterium
CACAGTACAAGCGATCTCCACGCAGACGCTCCGCCGCGCGGCGACACCGGCCGAAACCATCGAGCGCCTCTTGCGTCACGACCCGGACCCGCTCCACGAGGTTCGCCCGGACTGCCCGCGCGAACTCTCCGACTTCCTCGTGCGCGCGTTGTCGAGAACCCCTGGCGGACGACCCGGCTCCGCGGCTGAGTTCAGGAGCGCGCTGGATGGCATCGGGACCGGCAGCCCGCGTCCATGAGGACGATGCGTGTCGGCAGTCTCGTGGTCCTGGCCGCGGCAGCGGCTTCGATGAGCGCGAACCCCTGTCCTGGGCCGAGCCCCTGGTACCCCTCTGTGTTCGCGGTGAAGGGACCTCGGACTCATGCCGAGGTGGTCGCGAACCTCTCGGCCTCGCGTCGAGCCGTTCTCAGAGAGGCGATCAGCCGCGCCGGGAGTGCGTACCCACCGAGGCAACTTCGCCTGGTGGGATTGAAGGAGGAGAAGGCCCTCGAAGTCTGGCTGCCGGTGGGTGGACGCTGGAGCAGGCTCAGGTCCTATCCGGTCCTGGCCGCGAGCGGTGGCCCCGGTCCCAAGCTGAGAGAGGGCGACTTCCAGGTGCCGGAAGGGATCTACCGGCTCACCGCATTCAATCCAAACAGCAGTTATCACCTCTCGATCCGGGTCGATTACCCGAACGCGGAGGATCGAAGGGTGGCGGCCCTGGAGGGCCGCGCCAGGCTGGGCGGCGACATCTTCATCCACGGCAAGGCGGTCTCCATCGGCTGTCTCGCCATCGGGGACTCCGCCATCGAAGAGCTCTACCTCCTCCTCGCCGACACCGGTCTGCGGAACGCGGACATCGTCCTGACCCCGAGCCTGCGGCCCGTGTCCCCGACCGGCGCGCCCGCCTGGATCGAGGAGCGATACGAGCAGATCCGCCGGGCCCTCGCCACCCTCCAAAGGAACCGTGAACCACAGAATTGACTGTCGTGCGGAGGCCAAAGCACCGTTCCCGAACGAGTGGGGCGGCGCGAAGCCGGCCCTTGGGGCCCGAGCCTCCTCTGACACAACAGCGGAGCGGCAGCTCCGCTCCATTCATTAAGGACGACCTGGGCCCCAAGGGCCGGCTTCGCGCCGCCCCACGGATGTGAGGGAACGCCCGGGTGCTTTGGCCGGAGCGTGACCACACAGGCCGCGTCGTGGACGGTACCGCAGCAGCCCGGAGCGGCCCCGCGGGCCCCCACTGCCAAGCTCTCGCGAGATTGCTTCGGCCCGTCGCCAAAACGGACCGGGGCCTCGCAATGACGACCCTGGTGATTCCTGCTGCACGGGCTGGGTAGTGGATCGGCAATAACCGCCGCGTCATCGCCCCCCTCGACAACGACCAAGGGCTTGAACAGGGTCGCAGGTGATAATCCTCTCGAAGCAATGACAACACTCCTCGAACTCAAGAAACAGGGCCTCAAGGGCGGCGAGTCCGTCAAGGACGAGATGCGCCGCAATCTCCTCGCCAAGCTGCGCGACCAGGAACCGCTCTTCCCCGGGATCGTCGGCTACGACGAGAGCGTCATCCCCGAAGTGGTGAACGC
>DAORUA010000673.1:0-1568 GCA_035432945.1 Vicinamibacteria bacterium
AGACGCCGAGGGAGGCCCCGATGGTGGCGATCGACACCACGGTCAGGACCCGGCGCCGCAGGAGGCCGGAAATGGCTTCTTCGAACGCGTACCTCACCGCCTTGGACATAGCGCGTCATAATAACGGGCAGACTCATGGCAATACTCATCGGCGTGGCCGGCGGAACCGGGTCGGGCAAGACCTCGTTCGCGCGCAAACTCGTGGAATCCATCGGCGAAGAGAATTGTTTGCTCGTCGCCCAGGACTCGTACTACCGGGACAACTCTTCCCTCACTCCCGAAGAACGCGCGGGCTGGAACTACGATCATCCGCACGCGTTCGACACCAGCCTCCTGGAACAGGATCTCCGGGAACTGAAGATGCGGCGGCCGGTGCCGCATCTCACCTACGACTACGCCACGCACGCGCGCATCGTCCTGCCCGACGCCCTGCGCCCCCGGCCCGTGATCGTCCTCGAGGGCATTCTCGTCCTCGCCGAAGAGTCGCTCCGCCGGGTCATGGACATCAAGCTCTTCATCGACACCGACGCCGACGTCCGCATCCTCAGGCGGTTGCGCCGGGATCTGAAGGAGAGAGGCCGCACCTACGACTCGGTCGAGAAGCAGTACCTCGAGAGCGTGCGGCTCATGCACCTCGAATTCGTGGAGCCGTCCAAGCGCTATGCCGACCTGATCATTCCCGAGGGCGCCCAGAACAACGTCGCCCTCGACGCCGTGATCGCCCGGGTTCAGGCCATGGTGGCGGCCCAGAGTGTCGCCCCCGGCCTGCTCGCCGCGAAAGCCTAGGAACTCACTTCCGCGACCTGACCCTTCACCAGGGTGATAACCCGCTTCTTCATCCGCTCGATCATCTCGCGGTCGTGGGTGGCGACGAGGACGGTGGTCCCCTTGGTCGCGCACATCTCCTCGAAGAGCGCCATCACCTCGGCCGCGCGCTCGGGATCGAGGTTGCCGGTGGGCTCGTCGGCGAGGACCAGTTCGGGCTCGTTGATGAGGGCGCGCGCGATCGCGACCCTCTGCTGCTCGCCGCCCGAGAGCTGAAGGGGAAACGCGTCGAGCTTGTCCTCGAGGCCGACGGACTTGAGGGCCAGGAAGGCCCGGCGCTTGCGCTCCTCCTCGGGCACCCCGAGGACGCGGAGCACGAAACCCACGTTCTCGAGAATGGTCTTGAGCTTGAGCAGCTTGAAGTCCTGGAAGACCACGCCCAGGGTGCGGCGGAACTCCGGGATCTTGTGCTTGGGCAGGACGGAGACGTTGCGGCCGCCCACCAGGATCTGACCCTCGGTCGGAAGCTCCTCGCGCAGGATGAGACGAAGGAGCGTGGTCTTCCCGGCGCCCGACGGACCGGTGAGAAAACAGAACTCGCCCTTGGGCACGTGCAGCGACACGTCGCGCAGCGCGATGCCGTGCGCGTCGTACCGCTTCGTGACTCTGAAGGCTTGTATCATCGAAATCCTGGTGAAGCGCCGGTTTCAAGGCGCGAAGACGAAGGTTAGCAAGCGGTTTCGAAAAAGGACTGAATGCGAGCGGCTCTGTTCCGAACCCAAGGCGGCCCCGAAGTTCTCGAG
>DAORUA010000674.1:0-1568 GCA_035432945.1 Vicinamibacteria bacterium
GCGCGCGGCCGCACCTCTCGACCTATGCCCCGGGCTCCACCTGGCGTCAGTGGCTCGTCGACGATCAACGCGAGGCCTCGGGCCGCCCGGATGTCGTGTCCTTCACCACCAATGTCCTCACCGCACCCGTTCAGATCAGCGGCCAGCCGGTCGCGAATCTCCTGGCCTCCACCAGCGGCACGGATGCCGACTGGGTGGTCAAGCTCATCGATGTCTACCCCGACGAGGTCGCGAGCCAGCCCGCGCTCGGGGGCTACCAGCTGATGGTCTCCGCCGACATCTTCCGCGGCCGCTATCGGGAAAGCCTCGAGACCGCGAAGCCCGTGGCCGCCAACACGCCTCTTCTCTATCGATTCGATCTGCCCACCGCGAATCACGTCTTCCTTCCCGGGCATCGGATCATGGTGCAGATCCAGTCCAGCTGGTTCCCGCTCTACGACCGCAATCCCCAGACCTTCGTGCCCTCGATCTTCTGGGCGAAGCCCGCCGACTACCGGAAGGCCACGCAGCGCATTCACCACGCTCCGGGCCTCGCGAGCTTCATCGAAATGCCCATCACCGGGAGGTGATCGCACATGGCGCGCGTGTTCGGTCTCGACCTGCTGCGCGCCATCGCCGTGCTGATGGTCCTCTCGTCGCACGCGCTGTTCTTCGTGCGCCCTCTCTTCCCCGCCATCCAGGCGCTTTCTCTCTTTGGATACCTGGGGGTCGAACTGTTCTTCGTGCTGTCGGGGTTCCTGGTCGGAGGCATCGCCATCCGGTCGTTCGGAGCGCAGCCGGGGACCGCCGACCTCTTCGGGTTCTGGGTGAGGCGATGGTTCCGCACCCTGCCGAACTACTACCTCTTCCTCGGAGTCAACCTGGCCATGGCCGCCCCGGCGGGGCCGGGCGGGGTGGCGCCCTACCTCGTCTTCCTCCAGAACCTCGCCTAGACCACTCCCCAGTTCTTTCCCGAGTCGTGGAGCCTCGCGGTCGAGGAATGGTTCTATCTCCTGTTCCCGCTCCTCGTGGTGGCCGTGGCCAGGGCCGGCGCCTCCAGGCGGGCGGCCCTGGCGATCAGCCTCGCCGTGCTCTTCCTGGGCTCCACCGGAGCCCGCGAATGGGCGGTGGCCACCGGGGATCCCTCCTGGGACGAAGGAGTTCGAAAGATCGTGATCTACCGCCTCGACGCGTTGATGGTCGGCGTGGTGGCGGCCTTCCTGAAGGAATACCACCGGTCCTCCTGGCGGCGGTATCGCGACGCCGGAGTCGCGATCGGAACCCTCCTCGCGGGAAGCGTCTGCTGGCTGTACTACACCCTCGATCGGAACGGGTCGGATTTCGCTCGCACCGGATTCTTCACCCTCACCTCGCTCTCGGTGTTCTGTTTCCTTCCCGCTCTCGATGACTGGCAGGATGCGGGCGGAGGCGCGGCCCGCGCGGTGCGCAAGATCAGCCTCTGGTCCTACTCGCTTTACCTGTGCCACCTCCCGGTGCGCAACCTGCTCATCCGGACCTTCGGCGACCCCGAGTTGGTGCTGCCGGCGCCGAGCCATCGCTTCGCTCTCAGCATGACCCTCGGGTTCGTG
>DAORUA010000675.1:0-1565 GCA_035432945.1 Vicinamibacteria bacterium
TCGATGGAGAGGAGATCGGCCTCCACCCGTGCCGCTGCCTCCCTGGCGCGCCCGGCTGCGGTGCGTGCGGCGCCGGTCAGATTGGATGCGGCGTTCGCGATCGCAGCGCCCAGGTCTCGCGCGGAGCTGGGCGTGGTCCGGGCAGGTGCGGCGTTCGAGGGCAGGAGGTGGGCGGTCACCTCGGGCTTCGCCCAGAACGACGGGCGAGAGGTTGGGGTGTTGATCATCCGGTTTGAGACGTAGGGATCGATTCCCTTCCGCCGGCGGACGACCTCCCATCGGGCCCCGAGGGCCATCCCGGCAAGAGCGGGCAGGATGCCGACGATCACGACCAACGCATCGAAGGCCTTGGGGCCGAGATCGAAAGGAGCGTGTCCCGTTCGCAGGATTGAGGAACTGAGGCCCCATCTGAACGCGATGCTCGGCAGAAGGAGTGTGACCACGCTGACGAAGTACAGACCCATCGCGCTGCGGAATGCGCGAAGTTCCCGAGGAAGCCGGTCCCATACGTCGCCCCGCCGACGCAGCCGATCCGGGAGCCACCCCGGCCAGTATTGAAGCGGGGCCAGAATCGCCTCGACGATCGTTCGCGGCTCGAATCCCAGTTGCCTCAGGTGGTGCCACCGCCAAGGCATGAGGAGAAGGGGCGTGAGCGCGCTCGAGAAGGCGATGAGCGGGACCACGGGGAAGGGAGGGGCGACGTCGCCTCCGCCGAGCCACCACGCGCCGATGTAGAGAAGCAGGAGCCCACAGGCAAGGGGAGCGATCAGGAATACGCCGAGCCCATCGAGCGCCGGCGGGGTCTCGTCTCCCGAGGGGAGGGAGATGGATCCCTTGATGCTGTTCGCGTCAGGCCACCGGCGATCCCGGTCCTTCTCGAGGCAGCGGGTGAGGGCGCTCGCGATCTCGGGAGGGACGTCAGGCGCATGCATCTTGAGAGCGGGCGCCTCCCTGGTGATGTGCTGGGCCATCACCTCCCCGGGAGTCGCGCCCTCGAAGGGCAGGCGTCCCGCGAACATCGCGTAGCCCATCACCCCGAGGGAGTACAGGTCGCTCCGAGCGTCGATGTCCGACTTGCCCTGAGCCTGCTCGGGCGACATGTACTGGGGCGTCCCCAGCACGCTTCCGACCTCGGTCATGGTCTGACCCGCGCCCACCGCCTTCGCCACTCCGAAGTCGAGCAGCATGGCCCGGCCGGTTTCCTCTTCGATGAGGACGTTGTCGGGCTTGATGTCGCGATGGACGATGCCGAGCTTGTGCGCGTAGTCAAGGGCGTCGCACAGCTCGATCAGGATGCGCCGGGCTTCCTCGACCGGGATCCGCCCTTCCCGTTTGAGGCGGGTGGCGAGGGACTCGCCCCTCACGTACCCCATGACGAAGTACAAGGTGCCGTCGACATCGCCGAAGGTGTGGAGGGGGACGATGTTGGGATGGGAGAGCTTCGCGGCGGTGCGGGCCTCGCGTCGGAATCGATCGCGGCTGTCCTGGGTGGCGCTGCGGTCGGGGGGCAGAACCTTGATGGCGACCTCGCGTTCGAGGGCGGCCTCGGCGGCGAGATAGACGGC
>DAORUA010000676.1:0-1562 GCA_035432945.1 Vicinamibacteria bacterium
CGCGCAACCAGCCCGCGGCCCTCGATGATCCTTTTGGTTCCGCGCTCGAGCCGCCCCCCCCGGCCCCGGCCGCGCCGTCCGGCGCGTCCCCGCTCGATTCCATGATGGAACTGGGGGCGCCGGGAGGCTCGTCGAGCTTCACCTCCGACCCCGTCAACGTGCAGGCCTCCGTGGACATTCCCGCCGGAGCGCTCAAGGCCGATCCCGTGCACGTGAGCGTGCCCGTCGAGATCTCGCTGACGAGCGGAGGACGCGAGATCCTCATCCCGATCCGCCTGCAGTTGAAGATCCGGATCCGGTAGCCGCGCACTTCAAGAGCCGTTTCCAGGCGCCGTGGCGGCGGTCGTCATTCATCCCTGTCTTCATTCAGGAGTCAAACCCCATGTCGCCTCGCCCCCGCTCGAACGTCGCCGCTCTGCTGGGCCTCGTCCTTCTACTCGCCGGCTCGTGGGCGGAGGCGCAGCTCGCCCCGATCCCCCAGGACCAGGGAGCCACCGGCCTCGGGCTCGCCCTGCGGCGCCTGCCCGTGTCCTTCAACGTCCTCTACGTCACCGCCCACCCCGATGACGAGAACAACGGCGTCCTCACCCTTCTCTCCCGCGGTCAGGGGGTGCGCACCGGTCTTCTCACCGTGACCCGCGGCGACGGCGGGCAGAACGAGATCGGCCCCGAACTCTTCCAGGCCATCGGCATTCTGCGCACCGAGGAGCTGGCCGGAGTCCACCGCTACGACGCGGCCGAGCAGTACTACACCCGGGCCTACGAGTTCGGCTATTCATTCAGCGTGGAGGAAACTCTGCAGAAGTGGGGCAAGGAGGAGATCCTCGACGACGTGGTGCGGGTGTTCCGCGGCTTCCGCCCCGACGTGGTTCTGACCCTCTCGCTCGAAGGGCCCGGCGGAGGGCAGCATCATCAGACCACCGCGCGTCTCGCGAAGGAGGCGTTCCGCGTGGCCGCCGATCCGAATCGCTTCCCCGACCAGATCAAGGAAGGCCTCCTCCCCTGGCAGGCGCTCCGTGACTACCAGGGCGGGGTGGGCGGCGGTCTCGAAAAGCTCGAGGGCGAGGTCACCACGGTGGCGACCGACGGCTTCGATCCCCTTCTCGGCATGAGCTACGCGGAGTTCGGCTCCATCGCCCGCTCGTTCCACAAGTGTCAGGGCGGCGGGCAGCTCAAGAGCGACCCGGGCGCGGGCCGCGCCACCTACTACATCGTCGACTCCGAACCGAAGATCGCGGGGGGCGGGACGTCGATCCTTCCCGAGGACATTTCCGTGAAGGCCCTCGCGCGCTTCGCCCGCGGTGAAGAGGACAAGGCGCCGTTCCTCGCCGCCGGGCTGGCGGACATCCAGGAGGCCGCTGCGGCCGCGGTCGCGGCCTACGATCCCAGGTCGCTCGGCAAGGTCGCCCCCGCCCTGCGCAAGGGCATGGGCGCCACGCGCACCCTGATCGCGCAGGTGAAGGGCAGCAGCCTCTCGCCGGTCGCGAAGGCCAACCTCCTCCACCGGCTCGACCGCAAGGTGACCGAGTTCGAGCAGGCGCTGATCCTCGCCCACGGTGTCG
>DAORUA010000677.1:0-1561 GCA_035432945.1 Vicinamibacteria bacterium
GTGGGTAACTCGGGGCTGGGTCGTGGCTGCGGGTGCGTGAACATCGAAGTCCCAACCCCTCTGTTTGACCTCTCGTCACCCCGGCGAAAGCCGGGGCCTAGCGCGAACATCCGTTCCCGACCGCGACGAGGGCGCCCACCGCATCAACCAACCGCGACGAGCGCCCACCTCACCAACCCCAATCGCGACAATCACGGTATCAACCCCAGCGCCACCTCCACCGCGGTCTTGAGGCCGAGGCTCACAACGAGGACCGTGAGGACGACCGCGGGCACACGGCCCCAGCGGGCCTCGATGCCGGCCATGAGACCGCCGAGGCCCACCGCCACCGGGAGCATCACGTAGTAGTGGTGCTTGAGGAGGAAGTTGAAGAACAGGTCGATGCCGCTCACGAAGAACAGGATGCCCATCCAGGACAGCAGGACCAGGCGATTCCATGACTTCGGAAGCCAGAGCAGGCCCAGGGCGCCGGCCAGGGGAATCAGCATCGAGCCATAGCTGTACGAGAGCTTTCCCGGCTCGAGGAGAAGGCGCGACAGGAGGGGCGTCGCCTCCGCGGCCTTGTCGCCCAGGCCCGCGCCGCCCAGGATCTTCGGAACCGACTGCAGGAGGAAGGGCAGGGTCCAGTGGACGTAGTAGAGGAGGAACGCGAACGCGCTGGCCGCGACCAGCATGGTGAACACCGATCGCGCGCGCGCGGGGCTCTCGCGCGCGGTCATGAGGATCACCCACACCAGGACCGCGCCGGTGAAGAGCAGGGCCGCGGTGTAGGAGAGGAAGCAGAAGGTGAAGATCCACGCGCTGGCGAGCCAGGTCTTGAAGCGGGAGAGATCGTCCGCCTTGAACATCAGCCACGGGAGGGCCAGGCTCGAGCTCCACACCCCGAGGATGGTCATCAGGTGCCCGAGACCGAGGAGCTGGAACCCGGGCACCAGCCCGGCGAAGAGGACGGCGGTGAAGGCCGCGGCCCGCTTGCCGGAGACGCGCTCCGCCACCACCGAGGCCATGAGAACGATCGAGGCGAACAGGGTCGCGAGGAAGACCTTCTCCGAGAAGTAGAACCAGGGCTTCGGCAGAGCGGCGAGCGGCGAAACCAGGGTCTGGTAGAGCGCGGGATGCGGCATCACGATCTTTCCCCACTGCGCCTGCTCGCTCAGCATGCTGCCGGGGAAGGGCAGGTAGTAGATGAGGAAGCGGCCCTTCCAGATCTCCTCCGCGATCGAAGAGTGGAAGACGAAATGCCCGCCGCGGTAGAAGGGAAACGCGGTCGCGGCAAGCCAGGCCGCCCAGCCGGAAACCGCGGCGGCGATCGCCACCGGCCCCGGCATCGCGAGGTCGGCCCGGTCGAAGAACGCGAACATGCCGCGGACCAGGGCGGCCAGAACGGTCGCGGCGGCCACGATCGCGAGAAATCGGAACGTGAAGGGAATCGCGGCCAGGGGCTCGAAGGCGAGGGCGAGGGCGCAGCCGACGAGGAGGAAGGCGGCGGCCATCCGGCCGGCCGCAATCGAAAGACCGGCGGCGCCGAAGCCGACGATGGAGAGCCAGGCCACGAGCACCA
>DAORUA010000678.1:0-1552 GCA_035432945.1 Vicinamibacteria bacterium
GAGAGCGAGCAGTGGGCGCTCGCGGTGGAGGAGTGCGCGGCCAACTCGATCGAACACGCCTACGCCGGCCGCTCCGACGGGGAGGTGGATATCACCCTCGCCCTCGAGGGGGACTACCTGTGCGCCGAGATCTGCGACCAGGGGAAGGCCTTCGAGCCGAAGGCCATGCCCCCGGTGGCGGACATCAAGGATCTCGCGAAGAAGGGAGCCCGGGGCGGCCTCGGCCTCACCCTGGTGCAGAGGATCGCCGACACCGTGGTGCGCGAGCGGGAAGGCGAGCGCAACGTCTGCCGCCTGGTGAAGCGGCTCCCCCTGAATCCGCTCACCGACAAGGAGAAGCTCGCGGCCGCGGAGTTCCAGTTGCGCACCCTGGTGGATCTCGGGCGCGAGTTCTCCACCAACTTCGATCCCGCGCGCGTCGCCTCCATCGCCCTCGCTTCGCTCATGGGCCACCTGACCATTCTCCGCGCCGCCTTCCTGACCTCGACTCCGGAGGGCAGGGTGCGGGTGCTGGCCTCGCGGGGGGTCAAGAACGTCATGTCCCTCGAAGGCGTGCCCTGGGCCTCGGTTGAAGGCGAGGGCAATTCCACCGAGACGCCGGAGGCGGCGCTCAAGGTGCTTCGGCTCGATTTCATCTTTCGTTTCACCTCGGGCGAGGAGAGGGGCGCGATCCTCTTCTCCCAGCGCCTGGCCGGGGGGGAGTTCGGGGAGAGCGAGAGAAACCTCATCCACGCGGTCGGCCGCCAGGCGCTCGCCGCCCTCACCGGAGCGCGCGCCCAGGAGATGCGGATCGAGAAGGCCCGCGCCGACTCCGAACTGCAAGTGGCGCGGGAGATCCAGAAGAGCCTGCTGCCCGAGGTCCTGCCCGTCATTCCCGGCTTCGAGGTGGCGGCTTCGAGCGAAGCCTGCTTCAGCGTGGGGGGCGACCTCTTCGACGTCATCCCCCTCGGCGAGTCGCGGTTCGCGGTCATCCTGGCCGATGTCTCCGGAAAGGGCACGCCCGCGAGCCTGATCATGGCCTTCGCCCACGCGGCCTTCCGGTCGCTCGCGGGGAGCCTCCCCCCCGTCGATCTCCTCGCCCGGATCTCCGAGTTGATCCGCAACGCGAACAAGACGCACCGCTACGCCACGTGCTTCTACGGCGAACTCGATGCCTCGAGCCGGCGGATGATCTATGTCAACGCCGGGCATCTGCCCCCCGCGATCGTGCGCGGCGACGAGACGATCGAGCTCAAGACCGGGGGATCGGTCCTGGGGCTGCTCCCCGGCACCACCTTCGAACAGGGCGAGGTGACGTTTCAGCCGGGCGACGTGCTTGCCATCTACTCGGACGGCGTGAGCGAAGCCCAGTCGATCCGCGACGACGAGTTCGGTCCCGAGGGCGTGGAGGCCTGCGTCCGCGCCCTCAAGGCCAAGTCCGCCCCCGAAATCCTCCGGTTGCTCGAGCAATCGCTGTTCGAGTTCGCCGCCGGCCGCGCTTACTCCGACGACCGGACGGCGGTCATACTCAAAGCTTTATGACTCGACTCAAGCTCCACAACACCCTGAGCGG
>DAORUA010000679.1:0-1545 GCA_035432945.1 Vicinamibacteria bacterium
GCGGCCATCGTCTTTGAGGCTCCTCGTACATAAGTCACGTTCTCGGACACGCACGCCTCGCCCTCGCGTTGTCTGTCGGTTTTCGCGGTCTGTTCTCGGAGCCGCCGCCGTGGCCGCAAGCGCCGCGCGCTCGTTGGGGCGCCGTCATGAAGCGCGCAGGTCGCGTTTGTTTCCTGTGGCCTCGCCGCTGCGCGCCGAGCCCTGGTCGCGTTTTGTCAGGAGGATTGGATGGACGTTCGGTCGCTGTGGAAAGAGGGACATACGATCAGGGCCATCTGTCGGCTCACTGGACTGAGCCGGAATACGGTTCGGGGGGTGAGGCTCCTCGTACATAAGTCACGTTCTCGGACACGCACGCCTCGCCCTCGCGTTGTCTGTTTGTTCTCGCGGTCGGTCGACGGAGCCGCCGCCGTGGCCGCAAGCGCCGCGCGCTCGTGGGGGCCCCGTCATGAAGCGCGCAGAGTCGCGTTTGTTCTTGTGGGCACGAAAACCCTCGATCCGTCAGCCGAAAACGAGGCCTAAGGAGGGCTCATGAATAATCCGGGCTAGCGGATCCAGCCTCGCCGGCGGTAGACGAGGATGCCCAGGCGCTCGTGGATGATCGCCCCGAAGGCCTCCAGTCGTTCCTCCGGGCGGTCCAGGGTTTCGAGGTCGAAGCGCGTCTCGCGAGCCGGCGTGGCCATGACCTCGAGCCCCTGGGCTTCGAGAAGGGCGGCGGCCCGGTAGGTGTGGGTGGGCGACGAGGTCACGATGATGCGCCGGAGCCCGCGCTTCTTCAGATACTCGGCGGCCATCACCGCTTCGTCGCGCGTGTTGAGGGTGGGGCCGAGGTCCACGATCTCGACCTCCGGCTGGAAGCGCTTGAGCAACTCCTCCACGAAGGGTCGCTGCGAGGCGTAGGGCTGGGGCAGCTCGGTGATCAACAGCCGGGGCGCGAGGCCGTCCTTCACGAGTTCGAGCCCGCGAAGCAGGCGGGAAAGCTGGGCCGCGGTGGGGTCGCCATCCGTCTGCATCCGCGTGTTCAGCACCAGAACGGCGTCCGCGGGGCGCAGCGCGTCGCTTCGAACCAGGCCCGCAAGCAGCATGCGGCTGAGCGGCCCGTAGGCGACGAGGATCCAGAGAAGGAGAAGCCCGGCGAAGGCGGCGTAGAACGCCTTGCGCAGGCGGGTGGCGGCGCACAGGGCCCCAAGAGTCGCGCCGAGGGGCAGCAGGATCAGGCGATCGCCCCAGAAGGAGACGAGCGAGGTGAGGTCGAGGTCGCGCGAAAGCGCGCCCGCGGCAAGTCCGAGCGCCGCGCCGAACGCGGCCTGTTCGCGCGTGGTCACGGCTGCTTCGAGCCCTTTGGTTGCTTCAGGCGGAATCCGAGCTGGTTCACCACCACCCGTTCGTGCCCATCCGAAGGCCGGTTCTGGATGCCGCCCTCGGCTTCGATGTACAGAGTGGTCGATCCGCCCCCGTCGAGATTGATCGCGTCCACCACCTTCTCGCGGAGGAAGATCTCGCTCATCTCCGGGCCGGTGAATCCAAGCGCCTGCTCGCGCCGCC
>DAORUA010000680.1:0-1536 GCA_035432945.1 Vicinamibacteria bacterium
CTTCATCTTCGCGGCGAACTCCAGGGTCCACCCTTTGTGGATGGTGAAGACATCGTCGACGAACCAGATCCGCTCGGGGGCGTACCGCCGCTGGATGAACGCGATCTCCTCCACCACGTCGTCCACCGGCCGGCGGCGGTGCGATTCGCCATAGACCGCTCGCGAGCACCACCGGCAGGTGTAGGGGCAACCGCGCGCGGTGATCAGGGAAACCGAGCCGTAGCCGTGGTGCTTTCGCCAGGTCGCGAGGTAGGGCTCGAGGGCGATGGCCTCGCGGTCGGGCCAGGGGTGGCCGTGAAGGGAGGGGATGAGCGCGCGGTCCGGCGCGTGCGTCAGGGTCTCTCCAATCCGGACGCTCGTTCCGGCCACGTCCACCGGGGGATCCGGCCCGGTCCATCGCTCCAGCAGCTCCTCCAGGGTCGCCTCCCCCTCGCCGCGAACCACCACACTGGCTCCGTGCCGCAGGTATTCCTCCGCGTTCCCGGAAGCGTCGGGACCACCCACCACCACGGGAATCCCGAGACCGCGCGCGGCCGCGATGAGGCTCACGATCCGGGGGCGGGTCATCAGGTTGGCGTAGAGGCCGAGGCGCCGGGGCCGCGACTCCCGAAGCGCGTCGAGGAGCAGCGCGGGGGTCGAGAAGGTCGAATCGAAGACGCTTACCGAGCGTCCATTCTTCTTGAGATAGGCGGAGAGGTACAGGAGACCCAGGGGAGGGTACGGCCGCATGACCTTGCGCTCGACCGGGTCGAGGTCGAGGAAGTACCCGTGGGAAAGCAGGATCTCGTCGCTCATTCAGGGCTCGCTCGGGCTCGCGACGTCGGTCTTCGGCCTGGCCGCGTCCTCGCGGGGCAACTCGGGCAGGAAGGGCCGAACCTGCACCCGGCTCCGCGAGGCCAGGGCGAGAGTCGCCGCGGTCAGCGTGCGCAGGGCTCCGTATCGCAAGATGAGCAGGAGGCGGCGCCAGGAGGCGCGGTCGCGGGTGCGGAGCGCGCGGGCCAGCCGAAACCTCGCGTGGGTGTGCGCGTGCAGCGCCCGGTAGTAGGGAGTGGACTGCTGGCCGGAGAAGAGCATGGCCAGGTCCGACGAATCGCGCCAGTGGGCGCTCGTTCCCATCGCATCCTTGACCCGGGCATGGAAGCGCGTGCCGGGCAGCGGATACGAGACCGAGATGCCGATGTCGTCGGGCAGCACGTCATCGACCAGCCGCCAGGTGGCGCGCACGTCCTCTTTCGTCTCGCCCACGTAACCGAACTGCAGAAAGAAGGCCGCCTTGATTCCCGCCGTGCGGAGCCTCGTCGTCGCGGCGCGGATCTCCCCGACCGTGGTCCCCTTCTCCATGGCGTCGAGAATGGCCTGGACCCGGACTCCGCCCCGATCCACACCATCTCGCACCCGGCTCCCGCGAGCGCCCTCACCGTGCTCTCGGTCAGGAGGTCCGCGCGTGAAAGGCACTTGAAGGGCAGGACCGCGTCCTGCCGCGCGAGCTCCGCGCCGAACTCTTCGAGCCAGCCCGGCTTCAGCCCGAGGATGTCG
>DAORUA010000681.1:0-1530 GCA_035432945.1 Vicinamibacteria bacterium
GACGATCGCATTCATGGGTTGGTTTTCTACCCGACCCGGCCCAGGGCATGCAAGTCAGGGCCTGACTCCAAAGCTCAGCGCAACGTGGCGGCGGCGGCCTCGTCAAGATAGACGTGGGCTCGCGGATGACTCTGCAGGAAGGACGCGGGGCAGTCGGAGGTGTGCGGGCCATTGATCATCGCGCGCGCGGCGTCAGCCTTGGCGGCGCCGAAGGCAAGGAGCAGAACGCGACGCGAGCCGAGGATGGTGCGAAGCCCCACGGTCGCGCCCAGGCGCGGCGCGTATTCGCCGCCGAACCATGAGCGGTTGGCCTCGATCGAGATGGGGTCGAGATCGAGAAGACGGGCCGTGCTGTCCCGGGCGCTGCCCGGTTCGTTGAAGCCGAGGTGGCCGTTCTTCCCCAGTCCGAGCACGATGGCGTCGAGACCGCCCGCGGCCTCGATCCGGCGTTCGTGGGCGATGACCGCGGCCTCCGCCTCGCTCTCTTCCGAGGACAGGCCGGAGAAGTTCTCGGGTGCCACGCGCCAGGCCTCGGCCACGGTCCGTCGCAGGAGGTTCGTGCACGTGCGCGGGTCATGGTTCGGGACGCCGACGTACTCGTCGAGCACGTCGATGTGGAGAGCGGAGGCGTCGATCCCGCGGCGCGCGATCTCGTCGTAAAGGGGAAGGGGGGTGTTGCCTCCGGCGACCATGACGCGCCGCGCGCCCTCCTCGCGGAGCCAGCCGATCAGGAGATCCGCGGCATCGCGGACGGCGTCTGCGGCATCGCGGCGGATCTCGACGTGCACGATCAGGTGACCTCCCGCCCCTTCATTGACGGCCCTGGAGGCGGCCCGTAGGATAGCCGGACCTCATGACGGCCACACGGCACTCCTGGACGCTCGCGTTGGCCGTGGCCCTCGGTTGCGCCAGGAACGAGACGCCGAGCGGCGCGAAGGCGTCTGCGCCTCCCGCGGCCGGGCTGACGATCTACGCGGCCCAGGGCGGGGAAGTGACCGACCCCGTGGTCGACGCCTATCGCGAGAAGAACCCCGATCTTTCCATCCAGATCATCCGCGGGGGGATGGGGGAGATGCTGAGCCGCATCCGGGCCGAGCGCGAGAAGCCGATCGGCGATCTGCTGTGGGGCGGCTCGCCCGAGATGTACGCGATCAACGACGAGTTGTTCGCGAGGGCGGAGCTGCCCGATGCCGGCCATTTCACCCTCACCGATCCGGCCGGGAAGTGGCATCCCTACTCGAACAATGTGATCTACCTGGTGGTGAACACCACCCGCGTTTCGCGGGTGCCCGCGAGTTACCGGGAGATCATCGCTCCGGAGTTCCGCGCGCAGGGGCCGATCGCCTTCTCGAATCCCGTGGTCTCCGGGACCGCCTACACGATCCTGACCTCGCTCGTGACCGTCGCAGGATGGGACTTCGTGGACTCGATGCTCGGGAATGTCTGGCTCACCGACAGTTCGGACTCGATGTTCAAGTGGGTGAAGGATGGGGAGACCGCGGCCGGGTTTCTGTTCGAGGCTTCGCTGCG
>DAORUA010000682.1:0-1521 GCA_035432945.1 Vicinamibacteria bacterium
TCGCGGGGATCGGAGTCGATGCTCCACCAGAAGGTCCGCATCTTCCGGGCGAAGATGTCCATTGCTTCGAGGGGCTCGGCCCGGATGAAGCGCCAGGCCTCGGACATGAAGATCTCGTGCCGCTGGATCTCCGTGCCGGTCGCGAGGACGCTTCGAATCGAAGGCGGCAGATCCGGGTTCGTCGGGGTGACGCGCGTGATCTCACCCCCGTTCACATCGAGCACGCCGCCCCCCGCGCCCTCGTGGTTGCCGCGCCAGAAGTTCTCGCCGGTGGTGGAGGTGAGCACGGGCGCGCCCACCACGGCGGCGTTGCGGATCATCCAGGGCGCGACCCACAGGACCATCGCCGCGGTCGATAGCGCGACCGCCCGCAGGGCTCCGCTCTTTCGCGGCGCCAGGAGAGCGAGGGCGGCCACGGGCAGGGCCACCACCGGCGTTCCCCTGGCCAGAACCCCGAGCCCGACCAGGGATCCCAAAACGAGGGCGCGCCGGTCGCCCGGCGCCTCGATGAGGGAGGCCGCGGCGGCGGCGATCAGGCTCAGCAGGAAGACGTTGAGGGGGAGGGGATCGCTCTTCACCACCGAGTAGTAGAGAAGCGATGGCTGCACCGCCACCAGGACCCCCGCGAGAAGGCCGATGCTTTCTTCCCCGCTGATCCTGCGGGCCAGGCTGCCGCAGGTCAGGGCGGCCCCGAAACAGAACACCGCCTGCAGGACCTGGATGAAGATGCGGGCTTCGCCCGTGGTGACGAGCAGGGCGGCGAGGATCCAGGACCAGAGGGGCGGGGCGTAGGCCGCGTAGACGAAGGCGAAGCGCTCGTAGACATGCCCGTTGCCCCCGACGATGTGGGCGGCGATGGTGTCGTATTCCCAGGGCTCCGGCTGTCCGACCACTCCCAGGAGCACGCCCAGGAGCGCGCGGGGAACCAGGGTCGCGACCGCGAGGACGGCGAGCGACCGCGGGGAGAGCAGGAGCAAGACGGAGAGGATGTTACCCTCCGGCTTTCCATGCGCGACACCTTCCCCCGGACCGTCCTGAAGCGGCTCGCGCTTGCCGCTTTCGAGGTGGACCTCGCCTTCGAGAAGAGGTTTCGCAGGGAGAAGCCCCTCTTCGAGCTCGGCGGCTCCTGCCAGAAGTGCGCGAGATGCTGCGAGGCGCCGGCGATCTCCGTCTTCTGGCCCTTCCGTCGCTTCCGTTCTCTTCGCGCCCTCTTCCTCGCCTGGCAGAAGCATGTGAACGGTTTTCATCTCGTCCGCGAAGACAAGCTCCTGCAGGCGTTCGTCTTCAGGTGCGAGCACTTCGATCGGAGGACGCGTCTTTGCGACAGCTACGAGACGCGTCCCGGCATGTGCCGCGACTACCCTCGCCGCCTCATGTATCAGCCGAACCCCGAGATGCTGGACGGCTGCGGCTACCGTCCGGTCGCCTTCGGCGCCTCGGGGATGATGGGCGCGCTCAGGAAGCACAAGCTCACGGAAGAGCAGATGGCCAAACTCAAGAAGGGCCTGTTTCTCGAATAGC
>DAORUA010000683.1:0-1515 GCA_035432945.1 Vicinamibacteria bacterium
GGCTGGAGCGTAACTACAGGTCAAAAAAGTAAAATCCCCGCGTTACGCGGGGATTTGTCTGCGATGAGACTAAAGGTCGCGGAACGGGGCTTCAGGCCTCAGTGTAGCACGGGAGGGGAGGCCGTCGCCTGGACGGAACCCCCTCCCGTGCGCCACCTGGCGCCGCCCCTTTTCGTCCCTACGCGGAGATCACGGAATAGGGGTATCCCTCTTCACGCCGCGGGTCACGCCGCAGCCGCTTCAGGAATTCGTCCCGCTCGGATTGGATCCGGTCCGAGATCAGCTTCCTGGTTTCCGCCCCCGAGGCGGGCGCGATCAGGATGCCAATCGCCGCTCCGACCGCACCTCCCGCGATCGCGAGCCCGGCGTACTTGAGTGTCTTGTCGAGTGTCATGGTCTGTTCGGCCCCCTTTCATCTGGCCTTGTTTCGTTTCTTCAAGCGCCTCTACGAGCATGGAACGTGCCAGGTTTCATGCCTTTGTGACCGCGGTCATGTTTCGCGTCTTCCACACTCCCTGTGGCCCATCGATGTTGGCTTGTGGCGGCGGCGCCACGAAGACGAAGCGACGACCCCGGTGTGATGTAAGTCGCTTGGTCGATTCACTTAACCGAAGTCCATATTCAACGTGTTGAAGCGACGAGAACGGGCCGGCAGGGAGGCGTCAGATCGGAGGCAACAGCGCTAAGATGAATGCCTATGGCTCAAGAACCCGGCCGAACGTTCATCGACGCGGACACCTCGATCGACGGGAAGATCCAAGGCAAGGACGCGACCATTGCCGGCAAGTTCAAAGGCGAGGTCAATCTCACCGGCACCCTGGTCCTGGGCCCGACCGCGAACGTGGATGCGACGGTCCAGGCCGAACTGGTCGAAGTGGGGGGGGCCTTCTCGGGCAAGCTCACGTCGCGCAAGGTGGTGGTGCTGGAGACCGGCAAGGTGATGGGCACCCTCGACGCCGCCCAGCTCGTGGTGCGCGAGGGCGCGGTCCTCAACGGGCCGGTGGCGGCGGGCAAGGGCGCTTCCGGGGGCTCGGTGGGAGCCACCGCGCCGGCCGCGCCGACCGCGAAGTCTTGAGGCTCAAGGACCTCGCCCTCCGCCTGGGCGGAGAGGTTACCGGCGACCCGGAAGTCGAAGTCACGCGCGTGGCGCCGCTCGAATCGGCCGCACCGGGATCGATTTCCTTTCTCTCCAGCGCCAGGTACCGGGCCCAGCTCCTCTCCTGCCGCGCAACCGCCCTCATCGTCGGCGACCCGTCGCTTCTGGCTCCCGGGACCGGGGTCCCGGATTTCTCCGCCCTGGTCGTGGTGAAGGATGCCTACGTGGCCTACGCGCGCGCCGCCGCGATCCTTCACCCCGGCGTCGTCGAGGCCCCCGGGATCCACCCCTCCGCGGTGGTCCATCCCGCGGCGCGGGTCGATCCCTCCGCGCACGTCGGCCCGCTGGTCTCGGTGGGCGAGGGAGCGGTGATCGGCGCGCGGGTCACCCTCCACCCGCACGTGGCCGTGTACCGCGGC
>DAORUA010000684.1:0-1505 GCA_035432945.1 Vicinamibacteria bacterium
ACATGGAGGATCCTGTTCCAGTAGCCGAAGCGGTCCATGCGCGTACCTTACGGGGCCGGGGGCGGCGGAAGGAAGTCAGCCGCCCTCCATGGGGCTGAAGAGGACCACCTCATCGCCATCGCGGAGCAGCGAATCGCGCGCGCCCTGTTCGCCGTTGATGCCGATGGTGAGTTCCTCGGCCGGCGGCACGCCCGCGGCGGCAAGCAACGCGGCAACGGTCGAGCCGGGGGGCAGAGCGAATTCGCAGGCGCCCTCGGCATCTTTCGGGGCAAAGCGGCGAAGGTCGGCGAACAAGGAGAGCCGGACGGTGATTGCGGGCGGAGTCCCCGGATTGGGCATGAGGCATCGCTGGAGTGGGATCGAGGGGAGTATAGCGGGAGTCAATCAGCGGGCAGCGAGCGCACCGGACAAGCGCGGGGCACGACACGGGGGATCACAACCTTGAATAAGGGCGGTCTATATTCAAGGTTATCGGTCAACCTTGAATATGCGGCTCCGCTGTTCAAGGTTACCGCGCGGCAGGCTGGCCGGGCGGGGCTCAGCCGGAATAGCCGCGGTTCCAGCGGAAGAAGAAGCGGGCGGCAATGAAACTCGCGGCGAGCCAGGCGAGCAAGACCAGGAGCACGCGCTCGAGCTGCCACTCGCCTCCATAGTCATCGACCGCGACCCAGTCGGGCAGGAAGACATAGCGGAGGCCCTGGACCATCCACTTCAGCGGGAAGGCCGCAGCGATGGTTTGGAGGAACGGCGGCACCTGGGAGTACTGGAGGAACACGCCCGAGATGAACTGCAGCACGAGGTACGGCGGCTGGACGATCGCGGCTGCCGAAGAGGAGCTGCGGATGAGCCTGGTGTAGGCAATCCCCAGCAACGAGCAGGCCGACACGCCGAGCAGGAACACGGCCACGAGCACGGCCCACTTCTTCGGGTCGGTGGGGAGGGAGACACCGTAGAAGGCCACGCCGATCGCGAGGATGAGCACGACGATGACGAACGCCGTGAAAAGCGCGAGGCCGACCTTGCCGGCAAAGTAGGCACTGCGCGGGAGGGGCGTGCCCGAGAGGCGGCGCAGGAGGCCATCGTGCTGTTCGACCGCGATGGTCATCGCGAGGCTGGCGAAGGTGGCGCTGACGATGCCCGAGGCGATCATGCCGGGGACGAAGTACTGGGAGAACTCGACCTGCTTCGCGCCGGGCGGGCCTTCAATTTCGCCGCTGAAGATGGTCGAGAAGATGACCACGAAGAGCACCGGCAACAGGAACGTGAAGAACACCTGGTCCGGGGCGCGGAAGAAGGTCTTGATCTCGATGCGGGTGCGTTCGAGCGAGAGCCGGATGAGGCGGCCGGTGGCGTTGGGGCGGAATTCGCCGGCGGGGGTGGGGACGGCGGTCATGGGGCAGATCCTTCGGCCGCTTCGACCATCGCGAGGTAGATGTCCTCCAGGCTGGGCCGGGTGACCGAGAGGCCAGGGAGCTCGGACTCACCATTGGCCTCGGCCCAACGAC